>NZ_JBMXYC010000035.1:0-7876 GCF_053996935.1 Candidatus Alkanophaga liquidiphilum | reverse complement strand
GAGGGATGGGATTCTCCACATATTTAACCTTCTGTTCCTTTGGTAGCCCTTCATATAACTTGCTTGTGTAAAAGGGTGTAGAATCATGATTTATTCTGCCAGGAGAACCAAAGGAACTTGTTTTAGTCCCCCTTTTTCTTCTGTTGTTTCTCATTTTAATCTTCCCTCCAATAGTCTACCCATCTTTTATAAGGATCATAGTCAATTTTTGTCTTCTGCCAGTTTATTTCAATAACCTTAGATAAATTATCCTTAACTAAACTTGATAAAGCTTCTTTGGTTATCTCTACACCTCTTGGATTTGTGCCTGGCTTAGGGAGTTTAATATATCCATCCCTACCTACTCTATCAAAGAGCTTCTTTTGGGCTTCCAATGGAATGTAATAAAAACCTCCTACACTTTCCCAGCTAATTTGGATTAGTATAATATCGCAGTGTGGGTAATAGGTTTCTCTAAATTCTCTCGCCTTTTGTGCATCAACTGTCCATATGAGTTTAACTCCGCTAAATCCTTTACCAGTTATTGTCTTAATGGATATGGGCTCACCAAATAATTTTACATCAACTTCTGGTTCTGTAATTGGAATCTCAGTTTCTACATTCGCCTCCCCAAATTTATAGATAAGCAAAGCAATGATGATTCTTTCACGAAGAGAGCCAACTTCCATCCCGATTTTTCCTGCTCTTGAACTCTCAAGCTCTGCAAGCTGAAATAAATACGGCAGTTTATCTTTAATCCTGTTTACAAGCTTTGCATCCTCAAATATTTCTATTAATCTACTTGCCATCTTCTATTCCTCCATAAGCGAAATGGCGTATAACGTTCCCAGCATATACGACGTTGCGACTGAAGGGAGCAATGTCCCGAAGGAGGAGGGTGTCAGCCCGAAGCGTATATGCTGTGTTAGGCGACGTTTCATAAATAATCTCTGAAATCAAATTAGATATTTTCTGGATCGCATGTTATTTGAGTTACTCTTTCTCTCGGTAAATCAACAACTGACCAGGAAGGGGATCGAGGTTTCATATGATTCCGATAGTTACTTGTTTTGATCAATTTCACACCAAACTCTATTCCCTCTAATGTGACAACCGTACTGAAATGCTGCTTATATTCGTCTTTAAGTATTGCATAACAAAAAGCTATCCAGCCCTCAGCCCCATATTTTTTCGCCTCTCTCTCGATTTTATCTAATCTATTGGGTTGTATATGCGTTTCCCAAGGAAATGCATCTTCTCCATAACTTCCGAAATAAGGTAAATTTTTGCCAGCAACTTCAACGTATAGTTTTCTCCCGCTCTTATTAATCAGTATTTTACCGAGACCTAAGTTTTGATATTTGTACCCAACCTTTTCTAAAACTCTTTCCATTGCTTGGTGGTATAGCTTTCTACCTATTCTAGGCATGTTTTATCACCTCTGATTTGAATATGAAATGTCGCCTAACTCGTTCATATACGCAATGCGTATATCATCCCAAATTGAAGTTATATCTGCATTGCGTATATACTCATTCTGGATGCTTCTCACCTCCCAGCATATCCAGCGGACTCTTGATCTTACTCAGATTTTTGGTGCTCACGTGAGTATAAATCTCTGTCGTTTTTGAATGCTTATGTCCAAGCAACTCCTGAATGTATCTCAGATCAACTCCACTTTCGAGTAAATAGGTTGCAAATGAATGCCTCAAGGAGTGAACTGTCGCATCCTTCTTTATTCCAGCTTTATCCCTTGCTTTCTCAAAGATTGCCTGAACTGTTCTGGTTGAAACGTGCTTGTCCTTCTTCTTCCCAGGAAACAGCCATTTTTCTGGTTTGTATTTCTGCAAACATTCTTTAAGTGTTTTCAATGCCACTTCAGAAAGAATTGTGTAGCGATCCTTCCTACCCTTTCCACCCCTTATTCTGATCAGCTTTCTTTCCACATCAACATCCTCTATTTTTAACTTCACAACCTCTCCAACTCTTAAGCCTGCAGAATACACAAGCATTAGCATGGCTTTGTGTTTTATATTAGAAGTAGCATCCAGTATCTCCTTCGCTTCCTCCTTGCTCAAAGGCAATTTTTTTATCTTTTCTGGGACGTTTTACTTCATAAATAAATTCTCTCTTTAAAACCCCCTCATAACAGAACTTTAAGGCATTAATGATAATATTTAAAGTAGAAGTTGAAACCTCTTTCTTCTCAACCATATAGTAAAGGTATTTCCTGATGTCTTCATTTTCTATTTCTTCGGGTTTTTTCCCTGTATATAAAAGGAAATGCCTGTTGTATCTCATATAAGACTTGATCGTTCTTATTGAGTATTTCCCTATTGGAAGTTCTTTTTCTAAGGCAATCAGATAAAAATAAGGGTTGACAATGAGACTTTCACCAAACAAGTTTTGAAGCTTTGGAATCACTCCCTCACTGTAGGGGACTTCCCAGTATTTTCCCTTTGGATTCCATCTTCTTCCTGGGATTGTTTTTACTTTCTTTATTAAATCTTCATTGTAAGGTAGCTGGATTATAATCTTATTCTTTCCAGGTTCAATTCTCACGGCAGGAATTTTGCCTCTCCCTGCCATTTTATAAAAAGCGGGCTCCCCTATTTTAAATATTTTATGGCATCCTCTGAGTGTCTTTGAGACTTCAAAATGCCTAACACGTTGCTACGCGCGAATCAAGCGTCAGCACAGCAAGCACATCCGCTTTCGGATATAAGCTGTCGGCTGGAGCTTAGCATCCATGTGCGTCGCTTGTCTTTGTGGTCGAAGTCGGAGAGGCGTGTGCAGCTCCTAAGCCGCCGCAGCCACCACGATGCACGTTCTTACGGCTTCGATATTTGAGGGCGTCGCCCGTCTCGTCCACGGGATTGCCGAACCGCTCACGGCGGCTTACGTCACGGCTCACGGGTCTTCATGCAGCACCCTAATAATTTTCGGGAATATGTATTCAGCGATGTCCGCACGAGCGCCGCCGTGCGTGATCACAACATATTTCCCACCGCAAGTCTCCAGCGAACACGCCTTCACGAGCGCGACAAGCTTCGAGAAGAAGTCTTTGGTCAGCCCTCGGTCGCCGTAGTCGCCCTGACAGGTGTCGTGCCCCAGAATGTGGAATATCAGCTCAGGCTTAAATTTTTTGGCACGAGGCACGAATTCCTCCTCCACTTTTTTCAAATACTCTTCGTCGGTCGTCTGCCAGCCGACGTCCACGTCAATCTTCGTGCTTTCGCCTTCGACCTTCGAGGAGCTACAGAAGCAAACATGGAGCACGTCGCGGTCGCCGAGGAAGACGTTGCGAGTGCCGTCGCCGTGGTGAGAATCCGTATCGATGATTGCGAACCTTAGCCGCTTCCTCGCCTTCTCCCTGAGGTTCGCGACTGCGGGACCCGTGCAAGAGATATAAGTGCCGCCCCAAGCGTGGTCCGGCGACGCATGATGTCCGGCGGCGACATCGAACACGAGAGCGTTGTCAAGCTCGCCGAAGTAAACGAGCTCCGCAGCACGAACGCAGCCGCCGACGGAGAGCGCAGCGCCCTCGTAATACCACGCTCGCTTCACATCCTCCACAAACCTCTGCGTATGCACTCTCAGCAACAGCTCCTCCGAAACCTTTTCAGGGACGTAAAGTCGCACGCCTTCCAGCTTTAGCTCCGCTTCCATCGCTTTCGGGAAATTTTTAAACTTGCTGCCCATCACCGGCCATGAGTGCTTCGCAAATATCTCGTGGAAAAATACTCCTGTCCTCATGCTCTCCCCCCTTTATCCTCCTCCAAAAACGCTTTGATACATTCACAAATACGCTGGTTCTCTTCAGCCGTGCCGACGGTCACTCTCAAATATTCCCGACTGAGCCCGAGGACGCCACTTACATCCCGGACGATTATGCCGGAACGCAGAAGTGCTTCTGTGAGCGTCCTTGCGCCGACGCCCTCAGGCAGCCTCGAAAACAAAAAATTCGCAGCGGACGGGAACACTTTAAAACCAAGCTTTTTAAGCCTTGTCTCCAAAAACGCCCGCCCCTTGATTATTTTCCCCCTTGCCTCCTGATAGTATTCGAGGTTTTCGAGGGCGGCCGTCGCCGCAGCCACAGCAACACCGCTTATACAAAACGGCAACCGTATTTTCTCAAGTGTTGCTGCAACTTCTTTTGAAGCGATGGCGTAGCCGACTCTCAACCCCGCAAGCCCGAAGAACTTCGAAAAAGACCGCAAAACTACCAAATTATCCAGACCTGCGGCTTCCGCTGCAACACTCCACTTTGGATTCCCAAATTCCACGTATGCCTCGTCCACGACGATTATTGATGAGGATAACGTCTCAGCCACGCTTAAAATCTCGGAACGACGCATTTGAAAGCCCGTCGGGTTGTTCGGCGATGACAAAAACAAAAGCTTCACATTTTCCCCCAGCTCAATGAGATGTTCTGTTCTCATTTCAAAACTCTGCTCTTCGGTTTCCAGAAGCTCGACGCTTGCATCCCTGAGCATCGCAAACAACACATACATCGAGTATGATGGAACCGGTATGATAACCCTATCAAAAGCATCCAAAAAAATTTTGCAAACGACGTCAATAAGCTCGCTGGCGCCGCAGCCCACTGCAATGTTTTCAGGTGGCACGCCGACGTATTCACTTATATTCTCCTTAAGCTCCCGGTAATCGGATTTTGGGTATCTATTCGCCGTAGCTACCGCTTTATTAATGGCAGCCACGACGGCTTCCGGCGGCGGATACGGAAGCTCGTTCGACGCCACATTCACTATTCTTTCTTTGGGAATGCCATACCTCCTTAAAACATCCTCGGGAAAAACTCCAGCATTGTAAGGCTCTACAAGCCTAACTACCGGGCGGAACATTACGCTTTTTGTATGACTTTATAAAGCTTATCAAGTTTGTCGTCGAGGGCTTCGACGTCTTTGAACTCCGCCTCCTTTTCAGGGACGCCTGCAAGCGCCCAGAAGAGCCTCGCAACTATCTGTAATATCTTCCCCGCATAGCCCGGCGAGTATGGAACAAGCTCAGCGGCGGCATCTCCCAGCTCTTCCAAATGCTTCTTGTCGAGCGACGTAACCTTCTCAGAAGCCTCGCCGAGCACGGTAATCCCCTTCCCTATAACCCTCTCCCTCGCGGCATAAGCCCGAGCTGCAGGGCTTGTGATGCGGTGCACGCCCATGCTCTCACCTTTTGTGATTTAGGGCTTAAAGTATTTTAAGTGTTCGATGAATTTCAAATCTCATGGGCGCTGAAAAATACCTTGGCAGCATAGGTTACATACTCGCACTCGTTGGCATCTTCGTTTCAGTTCCGTATGCACGAACGTCTCTCTTGCAGCCCATAACACTCATCGGCTTGCTGATGGTAGCAATGGCGTGGCTGCTCCTCGGAATCCGTGAGAAGGATACGCTGCTCAAAGCTACTGGAGTAGCCATAATAGTAGCTCCTATAATCATACTTGCGCTGGCGTTTGCAGTCGCGTATCCGTTGTTGAAGCCACCTTCACCCCACGGCGTCCCGTTCGTCTCTCCGGGGATTTTCCTCAGTAAGCTCATTACCGTGTTCGTAGTAGCCGCAATCGTGATTGTCGCGGTCGTGATTCTGCACATCGCCGCTCATTTTCGTGCTGCCAGAAAGCTGCAAATCTCAACGTTTAAATATGCGGGCGTCACACACGCCGCTGCACTCGTCTTAGCCGTCGCCCTTACCGTAGCCCTTTTCACAACATTCTTAACACGAGCGCAAGAAATCCTCGGAGCAATGCTTATGGGCACCCCTCCTCTCGCACTGCTGAGCACGGTCATCCTTATCGCAATAATTATGGCGGTCGTCCAGATTGCAGCTTACATCCTGAGCGCCGTGAGCTTCCTCAAGCTAACTTAAATTCTTTGTTTTTCCTCTCCGCCATCAGAATTAGTTTTTAACAAAACGTGACAAATTGCGACGGCAAGCGCATCCGTGACGTCGTCAGGCCTCGGCGTCTCTTCCAAATGAAGCATTTCTTTAACACGACTCGCCACCTCCCTTTTCGTAGCTCGCCCGTAGCTCACGAGCGCCCGCTTCACGTGTGAGGGATTGTATTCAAAAACAGGAACGCTATGCGCCGCTGCTGCGAGCATGCACGCCGCCGCCGCTCTCGTGACGCTGAGTGCCGTCTTCACGTTGATGTTGAAGAATAACTTTTCTATCGCCATCTCCTGCGGCTGCTGCTGCTCGATGATTCGAGAGAGCTCCTCGTATATCTTTTTAAGGCGCTCCGCCGTCATCTCTCTCGGGCTCGTCCTGACGGCGCCGCACGCCACGCACCGCAGCTTACGACCACGGCGGCGACTCTCCAGCGAAACGACGCCCCAGCCGGTCGTCGCAGTCCCAGGGTCTATGCCTATGACCTTCACCAAGTTTATTTTGTTCCTGTCAATTTATTATGATGATATTCCATGCTTTGGGTTTACACATGCATCAGCCGCCGCGAAACTTAGCGTTCCTTCTAGAAGCTGACGAGTGGGAAGCCCGTCAAATAATTTTGTGCTACGAGCGCCCCTTGAAATACGTGAGGCGCTACGAAGACGTTGCGAGGCTGCACCTTGACTTTTCAGGAACTCTTCTCGAGCAGCTCACCGACGAGGAGGTTATAAGGAATTTCTTTGACATCGGCATTGACTTGGGGTTTGTGCATGAGTATGCGAACGCTGAATCCATAGAATTTCTGGGCTCTGGCTATTATCATCCCGTCTTCCCGTTAATCCCGAAGGACGACTGGAAACCGCAAATACTGCGGTGGCGGCGTCTTGCGGAGACACTTGGTTTTAAAAACGTAAAAGGGTTCTGGCCGCCTGAAATGGGCTTCTGCATGGAGCTGATCCCAACGTTGCGTGAAACAGGCTTTGAATACGTCATTGTGGACGGCTTTCACGTCGTGCCGCTCGAAGAAATGACCATGGCGGAGTTGCTTTACAAGCCGCACATCGCAAGCTATGAAGGCTATGAAATCGTGGTTATTCCCAGAGACAGAGACCTCAGCAACGCACAACAGAGCGGACTCGCCCCCACGTGGTTCGAAAACGAAGTTGTAAGCAAGTTGGAAAAATTAGGCGGCGTGAATGCCACAACTGAAAAACGACGAGGCTGTAAAAACGGCGGAGACGCAAAGAAATGCAACTTCGAAGATGAAAACTTCCTCATAACTACTTGGTCGGATGGCGAAAACGGCGGATGGTTCCGAAATATGCACGAACCTTCGAACTTCTGGGGACACTTCTTTGCCCCCTATATGGAAAAAGTGCAGGAAGGGGTCTCTAAAATAACACCAAGGTCAATAACTGAATTTCTGAGGGAAAATAGCCCTGAGAGCGAGGTCTTCGTAAGAACTGGCGCTTGGAACGTCGCAGGCAGGAGCGGCGTGGATTTCTCGCAATGGGCTGGCACTGATGCGCAGAAAAAAGCTTTAGGGGAAGTTTGGAGCATAAGCAAAGAATTCCACAAACTCGAAAAACAAGGAAAATTCAAGGGCTTGAATAAGAAGCTTGTGGAGCAGTTAGAAACGCTTATATTGCGTGCAGAGACGAGCTGTAACTTCTTTTGGGGCGAAACCTTCTTAAATCGGGCTTATGAGGACGTAAATTTTGCTAAGGAGATTATCAGGAAGGCACTCGGTCCTTCTTGGAGAAAATAGGTGTGGGGTTAGTGACCTCCTCCCCTCACTGAAGTGAAGCTCCTCCAGTGAGGCTCACGGGTTCCCAGTTCATCCACCCGCCCGGCAGCTCTCTCAGCCTTCCGGGCTCCGGTGTCGAGGGCTTCACTTCGGGTCGCCCGACCCTACGTCGATAAATAGTAAAGCGACATATATAAAACCACCCGCCTCCCCTGCTGCTACCTTTCAAAAGTAGGAATTAGC
>NZ_JBMXYC010000034.1:0-14017 GCF_053996935.1 Candidatus Alkanophaga liquidiphilum | reverse complement strand
CCGAGCCCGAGCTCGTCGCAAATGCGGTCGGGATTGTATGACGGGATGCCGCGCTCCGCCGCAATACGCTGCGCCGCCTCGATGAACTCCGACTTCCTCTTCGACTGCCGCCTCCCCCCATACTTGTGGAAGCGTTCGTCCTTAAGCTCCGACGGCAGGACACCGTAGGTTTCCTTCAGTATCTTCAAAAATTTTTTCTCCATATCCCCACCACCTGTCTATGTGGCTCACTTCCCGTTCACCAAGTCAGGCCTGAGCCCACCGAGCACCCGCAGCTCTCCTATTCGCCTCACGACCCGCATAAGCTCCTCGGCAACGGTCGGCGATACGTGGTCAAAGCGGTAAAGGGTCGCCATCTTTTTAAGCTCCCCTTCTGGCAGCGGCGGTCCGACGGGAACCGGCTCCTCAAGCGGCACGGACTGCTGTGTCTTCACGTAAACGACCTCGCCACGCTCCTTATCGTAAACGTAGCGGCGTCGTGCATCAAACATCAACCCGTCTTCATCAAGGCGGAGCGAGAAGCCGTGCACCGTAATAGAACGCAGGGCGCAGCGTGCCGTATCGAACATTTCCGTCTCCAGCAGCATCTTTGCCACCCTATCGATGTCCCGCTCCCGCATCTCAAGAAGCGTTCGCCCTGAGTATGCAAGCGAATCGAAGCCCCGGAACTCCTTGTTCGTCGCATATATCCGGAAGCGCAACCACGGCGGCAGCGGTGCAAAGTGCTGAGAGTCCGTGAACTGGATATAGCGGATGCGGTCGCCGTGTCGAGCGCCGTCGGTCGGCTCCACAAGCTCTTTTATCGGGTCTGGTGGCTCTTTTATTTCGTCAAGCGGCGGATGCACGCTCGAATACGCCATTCCCGGCTTCCTGTGACCAAGAAGTTTCACAATGTCGTCATCCGGAATCTCACGCAGCTTCTTCGGCTTGAAATCTGGGTCAAGCCACTTACGACGCCGCTCCGCAATCTCATCAGTTCCCGGATACGGAATTCCCACCATCTTACCACCTCATAGCTTATCTTTAATCTCAGAGGCAGCTTCCGCCACGTATTTCATCGGCTGCCTCATCTCAGGCGGCAACACGTCTCTTATCTTCATGTAAACAGCGGACGTCAGCTCTGGCGCGAACGTCTGCGTCCCGGCGTCCATACACATCCCGGCGACGATGCACGGCGCTATGAAGCCTCGTGAGTGCCTGAGCAGCGGACCCGCCGGAGCATAAGCACCGGGACCGGCGCCGCCATAGATGTTATGTGTGTAAAAGGCGAAGCCTATCGAGGTGCCGAGCACACGCCCGAAATCAACGTCAGGAAGCCCCGTTGCCAACTTTATTATGTCATTAAAAGCGTTTATCGTCGCTGGGGCGCCCTGCACCGCCCGCATCGCCCCACAATTCACAATAACAGCGGCGAGCTGCCCTGCTGCCATGTAGGCATTCCACAAGCAAGCGTCGTCCGTCTTGTAAATCTTGAAGCCTGATGGAAATGTCTCTTTGACTTTAATAACGCCGTCCTCCTCAGCCCGTTTTATTAGGCTGAGAATCACAGTGCCTATCGTCCCGTCCTTTCCATTCTCCCTAACAAGGTCATAAACCAAGTTATTTGCATTGAGCCCCTGATACGCGAGACGCAGCAGATGGTAGCGCTCGTAAACCGGATGGATGGCGTCGCCGCTGTCGAACATCGCCAGCGTTTCGAGTATCGAAGAGAGCGCCACGCCGTTGAGTGTGTTCTTGTTTGTGATAGCCACGATGTCGTTCACCGCGTTTGTGCGAAATGCCAGCCCGACGCCGTCGAGCGCCGGCGGCCAGCCGCGCAGTAACCCCGTGACGGCGCCTCGCAGCGTTATTGATTGCGGATATCTACCGAAAATTGCCGATTTTATCACGTTAGAGCCGTTGAACGGCGTCACGCCGAAAAGCTCGATGATGGCGTGCGCCGTCGCTATCCCAACGTTCACGGTCGCAGATGCCCAATCGCTTGCCATGCTCACACGGACGGTCGGCACTTGCACGAGCATTATCTCGCCGCCGAGCACCTGCACGTTCGTGTCGTCGTCATCGCTCGCCCGCACGTATCTTTCAACAAGCTCCGCAAGCTTCTCGGCATTTTCCACGATGGGCAAGTCGAGTTCGATGCCCGGAATCTGACACTCCCCGCCCACGCCCATTTCGCTGCCCATGCGTCCAGAACGCAGCGAGTCTTCAATCCGCCTTAAATCTACAATCACCGAGCGCTTGAACGTCTCACAAATTTTCTTTATCGCAGGATTGTGCAGCGGGCTTATTGCGTCCAACGGGATGCTCTCCGCAATTCGCTCGCCACGCTCGTCGTATAGGTCAATTCGATCCGGATGCTTAACACCCATGATGCCACCCCTGTTCCTTTTAATCATTTTCCTTTATAATAATTATTTTAAGGAACAGATTGCTTCGGAGGCTATTTATGAGGTAAGGCTAAAGATGTTCCCCTGACGGCAACTCAAGACTCGTAAACGATAATTTCTAATAAAATTATGGAGGAACAAAAGAGGATGGCTGAGATAAAAATAGCACAAGTATCTTGCGGGACGGTTTACGGTAACGTGCAGCGTGAGATAGAGGCGGCGGCGAAAGCCGTCGGTGCCGAGATTTTCGTGCCTGAGATCTCCCTTGATTATGCTCGCGACAAGGAGAAGGAGTTTGGATTTGACGCGCGGAGTGAGGGGTTAAGAGTTGCTTTGGCGAGGGGATATGCCGTCGCTGAGAATCTTTGCGACGCCGACGCCGTGTTCATCGCAACGTGCCACAAATGCCCACGGGGCGCTGTCGTCAGAACTGAACTCAGGCGAGTAATACAGGAGAAAACAGGGCTGCCTGTCGTCATGTATCCCTTTACTGAGAGGACTCGAGCTGGCGAGCTTCTCACGAGAATGGAGGCGCTAGTCACGATAGTTACAAAGCGGCACATTCTGGAAAGGAATAAGCAGGAAGGACTTACCGCCGGCATAGATTCGGGCTCGACGACGACGAAAGCCGCAATCATGCAGGACGATGAGGTTCTTGGCGCCTTCTGGACGCACACCACCGACCCGGTGAAGACCGCTGAGAAGGTTTTTGCGGAGGCGTTAAAGCGGGCAGGCGTCCGCCGTGAGGAGATAGAGGCGTTGGGCACCACGGGCTACGGACGGCACATCGTCGGAAAGCACTTTAACGCCGACCTCATCCAAGAGGAGCTGACAGTGAATTCAAAGGCGGCGATGTATCTTGCCGGGCTCCTAAAAGGAGAGTGTATGGTCGTGGACATCGGCGGCATGGACAACAAGATAATAACGGCAAGGGACGGCATCCCTGACAACTTCACGATGGGCGGAATTTGCGCAGGCGCCTCCGGACGCTTCCTTGAGATGACCGCACGGAGGCTCGGCGTGGGCGTTGAAGAACTCGGAAAGCTCGCACTCGAAGGCGATCCCGAAAAAGTGAAAATGGACAGCTACTGCATCGTTTTCGGCATTCAGGATTTGGTATCGGCGCTCTCAAGAGGCGCGCGCAAGGAGGACGTCGCCGCCGCCGCTTGCTACTCCGTCGTCGAGCAGGTCAAGGAGCAGCTGCTGCAAGAAATTGACTTGAGACAACCCGCCATCGAAGTCGGCGGCACGTCGCTCGTCGCCGGCGTTCCGAAAGCAATGAGCGATGTCCTCGGCTTCGATGTCATCGTGCCAAAATACCCGCAGTTCATCGGCGCCATCGGTAGTGCGTTGCTTGCGTCGTCGTTTAGGTAGCTAAGCATTAAAGGGGCATGTATGATGGGAGGAAAGATGTTATTTTGGTTAATTTTAGCGGTATTTTATTTTGCTCTGTCTATTAGAAGTTGAAATGGTACAGAAAGGCGGGGGAAGTGTGGAGAAAAACTGAAAGCGGTCTCTATATGCAAGAAGGAGACAAGAGGATAAACGTAGTAAGTTTTTCAAGGAATCGTCAATAACAGAATGCTGTAGGATTTGCCCCCGCCTCTTTAGGAGCAATTTTATCATACTTCGTTAGAGTATGGTATAGTTACGTTAAATATAAGGCTTTTACGAGCTGCAACGTCCCGTAACTTTAATCTCTAAATCTCACTATTTCAACCCTTGTCTTTTCAAAATGCTCATAGCCGATAACGACTTTAGCGTTGACCGAGTTTGCGCTTGCGGCTATGAACGCGTCCGCAATTGGAATAGCTTTTGTCTTATACTCGCCGGCTTTTACTGCAATCTCCTCGTTTACCTCTATACTACCTTCAAGTCTGAGTGCGTAATTTGTTCAATCCGCTTCTTCGCCAGCTTATTAATCAGAAGCCTGCCCCTTTTGAGAGATCAAACTCTTTCCGTATCCAAGCCGGGATGACCACTTGCTCTTTCGCAGAAAGTTTTACTACATCCATTTCGTGCACTACTTCTGTATAAGTAGGAAAACAATTTAAGGTTTTACCTCTTATACGGTGCAGCCTTCACCCCTTTCTCTTTAATATTCGTCTGAAACGCCTTCGCTTCACGAGTTGCATGCGAAAGTATGTGCGTGTCGAAGTGTGCTTTGAGGGCGGCGGTGAAGCCCATGATGTCGAGCGTGCGGTTGATTGATGCCTTCACGAGCCTGATGGCAAACGGCGGCGCCTCTGCGATTTTCTTCGCAACTTCTTTCGCCTCTTCCAAGACGCGGTCGGGCGGCACGACCTTATTCACGAGCCCTATGCGTTCTGCCTCTTTCGCGTCGAACATCTCGCCGAGGAACAAAAGCTCCTTCGCCTTGCGAACGCCGACGAGCCACGGCAAAAAACTAACTTCGGCGTCCGCTGCCGCAACGAGTCTGACGACGGGCATGCCGAACTTCGCATTCTCCGCCGCAATGACAATATCGCACATGCTCGCCAGAATGAAGCCCGCCGCAATCGCATAGCCGTTCACCGCTGCCACCGTCGGCTTTTCGCAGTTCCAGACGTGGAGCATCCGCTCGAAGTCCTTTTTCCGCTCAAATTGCCATATCTCCTCCGGCATGTCAAAAGGATACGCTTTCATCTCCTCAAGATCGTAGCCTGAAGAGAACGCACGCCCTGCCCCCGTCAATACAACTGCTCGCACATCGGTATCCGTCTCGGCATGGCTGAGCGCATCGTCCAGTTCCTCAGTCATCTTTATGCTCAGGGCGTTCAGTTTCTCAGGGCGGTTCAGCGTGATTACGGCGATACCTTCTTCCTCTTTTTCGTAAGTTATCGCCTCATAGTCCATGTTTTAACGGAGGCTTGGACCTTATAATAGTCTAACTGTTTAGCAATATGCCTCGCCAGCTCAAGCTCCTGCGGTGTGTTCACGTTCACCGCAAGCAGCGGGTCGTCGAATATCAGGACTGATGAATTTTGAGTGTCCGTAACGACGTTCAGACCGCATGCTACGAGCTTGGCTGGCTGTTCAGGGATACTGTCCCCACTCTCAACCTGTAACTCAAACACGTGTGATGGTTCGAATCCCTTAGGCATGAGTTTTAAAGGCACCGCCACCGTTATGCTCTTGCCCTTATGTCCCCCTTCGCACGAAAACGCCCGGACAAGCTTGTTAACGTGCCACGCTTGGAGGAACGGCAAGTCGCAGGCGACGCTCACGAAACTTTGGAATTTTTTTAGAAGGGTTGAGAGGTCTTCATGGTAACCACGTCCCGCCGTATCGACAAAGTCGTAGCCACGACGTTTACAGTATTCCCACGTCTTCGGGGCGTTCCTCGAAACCGCTACGCAAAAGCCCTCAAGCTCCGAACGCTTTAGCACACTCGCCACGATATCTAGCATCCGCACGCCGCATATCTCCAAAAGTGGCTTTTCCACGCCACCCATCCTGCTGCTTCTGCCGCCTGCGAGGATTACACCCCACATTTTACTCAGCTTACATGCCTAAGGCGGCGCCCACGCTAGTAGGTGCTTGTTCCCAATGTTTACGTTGTTCAAATGCTTCTTTGCGGCTTTGTAGCAGCGCTCGACTTGCGAGCGTGGCGTTATCGGTAAGTCGCTCATGTGGAAGTCTGGGTGAAAAATGAGCAGCGAATACGGAATGTCCAGGTTCAAGCTTGCTATGAACTCCGCTATTTTCCCAACTTCCTTTTCATCGACGTAATACGGAACGAGAAGCGTCGTTGCTGTGAGCACCGGCGGCTTCGAGCCCTCGAAGAAGTCTTTGGCAATCATCTCAAAATTTTCGAAAGCTCTGCTGTTAGAAACGCCGCTCAACGCCAAGTTCAAATTCTCGTCGAAAGCTTTGAGGTCAAACTTCACGATGCCGCCACTTTCGAGAGAAAGCGATGCTGCCTTACGCACGAGCGAGTGGTTCCCGCAGCCGTTCCACTCCCAGCAGATTCTCAGTTTCCTTCCACTGCCGCCGTCCCTGACAAGCATTTCTGACGCCTTGACCGCAAACGGGAGCTGTGGCTCTGGGCTGCCGCCGAAATAGCAGACGCAGTATGCCCGCTCGTTGTTTTTGATGCTCGAAACAAAGTCCTCAAGCTTTACGAGTGGCGCCCGCCAAAATTCTTTATGCGACTCGTTCTGACAGAAAAGGCAGTCAAAATTACAGCCGTAAAAGAAGACCGCAATGTTGACAAGCCGCTTTTTCGCAGCCGTAGCATGCGAGCCAGGGCAGAACCACGCCGCACAGCAATTCGTTGGCAGCGGGTCTTCGTAGGCGTGGAGCATGGCATAGCCTCTGGGAAAGATGGTTCGAAGCTTCCCGTCGGCGTTCTCTCGCACGCCGCAGAAGCCACGCTCGCCTGGTGCTATAACGCACTCGTTAGCGCAGAGCTTGCAGCGTCTCGAATTAGCAACGGCGCTCCTCGGCGGCTCCGCCGGCAGCGCATATGCTGCTCTCGCACGCTCGTGTCCTCGCCTCGCATGCTCTAAGGCTTCTTCGGGGCGTTCTCGCACGCAGGAAGCGCAGACGCCCAAAATCCTTGCAGCCTCACCCCGTCCACAAATAAGACACTTCATCATTCATTTTACGTCGTCATTTCTCTTGGGTTTGTTGTGCTGTTGAGACACAGGGGCTTAACTTCCGCCTCAAGGAGCTACCGCCGTAGCCTTTTCCCGACGGGTCTGAAGGCGCCGCACGCCTCGCACTTCAGCATTAAGACTCGCTCCTTCGTGCGCACGAGTTGCGTGTCCGGCTTCCCGCACTCTGAACACATCACGTAATCCTCAACATACCTTCGTATCTGTTTTGCCACGTCCTCCTTCGAAAAGCGTCCTTGAAAAATCGCTCTGTCGCCGTCTATTTTCCCAGCGGTGCCAAGCTCCCGCAGCAGGAACTTCATGACGTGCTCTTGCTCTCTATTTATGTAATCACAGACGCTCGCAAAATTGTCGAAGACCGTGGTCTTACCCTCGATGAAGACACGCACTTCTGGAATACTGAACCTAGTGTCTTCAACCTTTATTTCAGGCATCCTCGTCAACGCCCTATCGAGCATTTCCTCGTATTCCGTCCGCCTCACCCCCACAGTTATTTTTGCAGTCTAGCTTAAAACAAGCAAGGGTGCTCCCGAATAATTTAGGGACACCTATTTAAATACAGCCGTCCTAAACTTAATGAGCGGTGATGACGCAGGTAATTCCGCTCAGCATGCTGGCGGAAAACGAGGAGGGGCGGGTCGTCTAGGTTAGGGGCGGCTATGGCTTCGTGCGCCGCCTTGCGGAGCTCGGATTGAATCCGGGCGTTAGAGTTAAAATGCTAAGGGCGACGAACGGCGGGCCGCTCCTTATTTACGTTCGAGGTTCAAGAATCGCACTCGGGCGTGGCGTCGCCATGCACGTCCTCGTCGAGGTGGAAAGTTGAATGAGATTTTAGTAGCGCTGGCGGGCAACCCTAACGTTGGGAAGAGCACGCTTTTTAACTTCCTCACCGGTCTGCGGCAGCACGTCGGAAACTGGCCCGGGAAGACCGTCGAGCGGCGGGAGGGCATCTGTAAGCATGAGAGGCGAACGCTTAAAATCATAGACTTGCCGGGCACTTATAGCCTGACGGCATACTCTGAGGAGGAGCTTATTGCGAGGGATTTCATCGTCAAAGAGCGCCCCGATGTTGTTATTGATGTCATTGACGCCTCGAATCTTGAGAGGAATTTATATTTGACGCTTCAGCTCCTTGAGCTTACCGACCGGGTAGTCGTTGCGTTAAACATGATGGACGTCGCCGAAGCCGAAGGCGTCGAGATCGACGTGCAGCGGCTTTCCGAGATTCTCGGCGTGCCTGTTGTTCCGATAGTTGCGGACGAGGGCGATGGCGTGGACGAGCTTTTGCAGGCGGCGGTGGCGGTTGCGGAGGGTAAGCTGAGAGCTCAGCCTTACAGGACGGACTTCGGGACTCATATTGAGCGTCAGATACGCGAACTGGAGGCATTACTTGCGGGCGAGGGCGAGATAGGGTATCCGAGGCGGTGGTTTGCGGTCAAGCTTTTAGAGAACGACCCTGTGGTGGTGGAGGCGGCGAAGCGGCTGGCCGTCGGCACCGAGCTTCTGCGGCAGCTCGACGAGTTGCGAGCTACGGAGATTCACCACAATTTCGAGATCGAGCTCGTGGACAAGCGTTACGAGCAGATAAGTCGCATCGTGAAAGAAGCGCTCAGGCGGCGGGAGGGGCCTCTTCGGCAAGAACTCACGGACAAAATCGACAAAATCGTGACGCACAGAATCTTGGGGTTGCCCATCCTTTTGGCGATTTATGGCTTCGTCTTTTGGGCGACGTTCTTCCTGAGCCGTCCTTTGGTGAACGCTCTTGAGGCTGCCTTCTCGCGGCTCGGCACGCTTCTCGCAGCCAAGGCCGCGGACGCCCCAGCATGGCTCGTCGGCGTGCTCGTCGATGGAATAATCGGGGGCGTTGGCACCGTCCTCACTTTTCTGCCGGTGATTGCGATTTTCTTCCTGCTGTATGCCGTTCTTGAGGACTGGGGCTACATGGCAAGAGCCGCTTTCGTCATGGACAAGTTCATGCACGTCGTCGGCTTGCACGGTAGAGCGTTTCTTTGCCTGCTCTGTGGCTTCGGCTGCAACGTCCCCGCAATCATGGCGACGAGGACGCTCGCCGACAGCCGTGAAAAGCTGATAACAGTGCTGATAAACCCATTAGTGCCGTGCAGCGTGCGACTTGGCGTCCTTGCATTTGTGACGGCGGTGTTTTTTAGCGGCATCGTCGCCACAGCGGTCATGCTCTCGCTCGTGGCGCTCAGTTTATTCTTAGTTGCGATTTCTGCCCTGCTCTTCCGCCGTCTCCTGCTGCGAGGCGAACACCCACCGTTCATTATGGAGATGCCACCGTATCGAATGCCGACAGCAAGGAACGTGCTGCTGTATGCGTGGGAACGTATCAAGGCGTTCGTCGTGCGAGCGGGCACGCTTATCGTCGCTGTTTCCGTCGTGATGTGGTGGCTCATGTCCGCAGGTCCCAGCGGCGGCTTTTTCAGCGTCAGCGGCGTGCCGCCCGAGGCGTCGTATGCAGCGATGCTCGGTAAGCTCCTTGAGCCCATAGGCGAGCTTTGCGGCTTCAATTGGCGGGTCATCGTCGCTTTGATGTTCGGTTTCCTTGCGAAGGAGCTGAGCGTGGCGACGCTCGGCGTTCTCTACGGCGGCGGTGAAGAAGCTTTAAGGGCAGTACTGCCGGCGGCATGGTCGCCGCTCCTCGCCTACACGTTTCTGGCGGTGCACATGATATATGTGCCGTGTGTCGCTACCGTCGCTACGATGCGGAAGGAGACGAACAGTTGGCGCTGGACGCTTTTTGGTGTTGCATACTCGCTTGTGTTAGCATTCCTCGCCGGCGTGCTCATATACAATGGCGGGCGACTGCTTTTATGATGTGGACCGGTAGCCCGCGAGGCTGAAGCGACGGAGGTAGATGATATTTTATTAATGAGGGAAAAGGCATGAAGCAGGAAGGACGTGGAGGAGTGAGATGGGCGTCGTCGAGGGCGCGATTGCGTGGTCGAGCAAATATTTGTTGCCATACGGGACGTGGGGGCTTTTTGCGGTGGCGTTTGCGGAGGCGAGCTTCTTCGTGGCGCCGCCTGATGTCTTGCTCATCCCGATAGCGCTCGCAGCGCCCGAGCGTGCTTTGTTTTACGCACTCGTCACGACGCTGGGCTCGACGCTTGGCGGTATTTTCGGCTACTTCATCGGACTTAAAGGCGGACGCCCGCTCCTCTTGAAATTCGCCTCTGAGGGCAAAGTGCAGCGTGTTGATGAATATTTCGGACGCTACGGAGCGCTGGCGGTCGGCATTGCCGGCTTCACGCCAATCCCTTACAAAATATTCACAATCTCCGCAGGCGTTTTCAGAATGAGCCTCACAAGCATGGTCGTCGCTTCGTTGCTCTCAAGAGGCGCCCGTTTCTTCCTTGAAGCCACGCTCCTCATGCTTTACGGCGATGAGATCATAGTGCTCGTCGAAGGCTATTTCGAAGTTCTGACACTCCTTGCCGCCGCCGTCTTCCTCGCAGCATATTTCCTTTACATCAAATCGAGAAGGCGAATGAGTATGGCTAAGCGGCGGCTGTGATATTAAGGCGTTAATACTCCCGCCTCTTTCTTTTTTACAGAATGTCGCTAAGAAAGCTCTTGCCCTTTAGGGTTGAGATAGAGGAGGCGGGAGGGAGAGGTTTGAGAGTTTTTTATACTCTGAAGTCAACGAATAAGTGACGAGCCCATGCCTATAGTGGGCAGGGGCAGCGTGCTCAGCCCGATGAGGAGCGCAGGTTCGTCCTGCACACTCCCCCACCTCCCAAGCTTCCGGTGGAAGCCCCGACTTGGGGCGGGGGAGGAGGTCACAACCCTGATATCAAATCCAACATCTTCGCCCGCACGTCTTTTGCCTTGACGACGCCGGAGGCGAGCAAGACACCATCAGCGCCGAGCTCTATGGCTGCCCGCACGTCATCACCGTCCGTTATTCCGGCGCCGCATAAGACGATACAGTCATCGTAAATTTTCTTGACCGCTTTCACGGAGTTCTCAACGACAGCAGGGTCGACTTTCGAGACGGAGCGTCCAGTCCCTATAAGTTCAGGTGGTTCCACAGCCACTGCATAGGGTTCGAGCGCCGCAACTGCCCGGCTCACCGCCACATTGTTCGTGCAGACTACTGTAAGGAGTTGTAATTTTTTCGCTTTCTGCACGATGAAGTCGATGTCAGCGATTTTCAGCCGCCGCTCGGAATGGTTCACGAGCGTCCCCGCGGCACCTGTCGCCTTTACGGACTCGAGAGTCACGGCGCCCGTATGACTGCCCGGCTCCACGGCGTCCACATGCTGGGCAAAGCATGGAATTTCGACCTGAGTCGCTATCCATGCCAGAGAGGCTTGCGGCGGGCACACTATTATGCTTAGCTCTTTCTTCTCCGCCAGCTCTTTAGCGACTTCCTCGCAAACCTTTGCTATTTTTAAGCCGCCCTCGCCGTTTACTTCTGCGTAAGCCTTCATATTCACAACTATCATCGGCGTCCGCACTTCCATGCAATAATCTAAAGCCTCGGATATATAAGTAGGGAGTGAGGACATACGCATGATGAGCCAAAGCATAAGGAGCGACGTCTACGAAATACCAGAGGAAACTTTAGCTAAGGTAAGGGAACTGATGAGCATGGATTTTTCTAAGGTAATATCCATTTTGAAAGCAGTTTCCGACTCCACACGGCTTCGCATACTTAAGTCTCTCCTTTTGGAGGAGTTGTGTGTTTGCGTGTTCGTGGAAACCATAAAATGTAAGTATCCTGCTCTCTCTTACCATTTAAAGACGCTGAAGGACGCTGGCTTAGTAACCTCGGAAAGGCGAGGTAGCTTTTTAATATATAGACTGACCACTCTCGGGAAATACGTTTTAAAGCTCATATCAATGCTGGAGGACAATTTAGGAAAGCCCAAGTCCGATGATGAGGGTTAAGATCATTCTCACCACGCTTTTTGCGCTTCTGATTTGCGTGCACGTTTGCATGGCGCTGCATGTCCTTATCACCGAAATTTGTCCAAATCCCTACGGCAGTGACGAATGCGAATACGTTGCGCTCACGAATCCTCTTTCTTACGCCGTGCAGCTCGAAGGCTGGCAGCTGGGCGACCGACACTCCACCATCACGCTACCAGAAATCACGCTTCAGCCGTCACAAGCTGTTTACCTTGTGAAAAACGTTTACGCCCTGGACGTAACGGCATTAAAAACATCTTTGGGCGTCGTCACACTCAACAATAATGGCGACATAATTTCCCTACTTGACGAGAAAGGGCGGCTGATGGACGCCGTCGTATATGGTAACGTTCCGAGTGATATTTACGGCTGGAGCGGAAGGTCGCTGAAAAATCCCAGCGAGGGTGTTGTTCTACGTCGTAAGTCTGGAAGCAAAGGTTGGGTGGATTCTGATTCTTGGAGGGATTGGTTCCCCGTAGCCTTCGAGCATCGCAACAAAACAATTTTCAGCGTAAAGATATTCTCCTTCTTCGGCTGCGTAACGGCGTTCGTCTCACCAGATTGCAGCTTCGAAGCGGTATCGAACGAAATAAAGAACTGCTCAGACGTAGTATTTCTTAATGTATACGAGTTTGAGAGTTTTCCGCTGGCAGAGCTTTTAGCGGAGGCGGCGAGGAGGGATGTTGCTGTTAAAGTCCTTTTGGAAGGCTCTCCCGTTGGGGGACTGAGCGACGACGCGCTGGCAATTGCGGAGGTTATCGAGAGGAGTGGCGGCGAGGTGCGGCTTGCAAAGAGCTGCCCTAAGATGTTTAACCATGCCAAATATGCAATTTTTGATAACAGCGTGCTCGTGCTTTCTGAGAACTGGAAAGACGTCAGTATTCCCGTAAAAACAACTTCTGGTTGTAATAGGGGCTGGGGCGTCATTATTCGTAACGAAAACGTATCTTCTTATTTTAAAGAGCGTTTCCTTGAGGATTTTAGGTTTGGCGAGCCTTTTAGCGGAGAGAAAGCCGCCGTAAAGGTTAGAGTGAAAGGAAGTGTGGAAAAAGACGTAGAGCGAAAAGAGATGTTTGAAGCACGCACCATATTCGGAAATTTTGAAGTGAAGACGTTTATGGCGCCTGAAAACCTCCTGTGCGAAGACGACCCTATTTTGGGGATGATAAACTCAGCAGAACATAGGGTTTATGTTGAAGTATTTTCCGTGCAAAGTGAATTTTATGGCGAGCTGAACCCTTACGTTGCGGCTTTGATGTCTGCAGCACGCAGGGGCTGTGAGGTGAAAGTGCTTTTAGACTCCCGTGAATATAATTTGGAAGACAGCGACGACAACGACGATGTCGCCACTTTCCTGAACGAGGCAGCAGCTGCGGAGGGTTTGAATTTGGAGGCGAGGCTCGCAAACCTTGAAGCTATGGACTTCAGCAAAATCCATAATAAGGGCGTCGTCGCCGACAGCAGCGTCCTAATCTCCTCGCTTAACTGGAACGAAGGCGCCCTCGACAACAGGGAGGTGGGCGTCGTCGTCACGAACGCCGAGCTCGCAGACTACTTCGCAGAGGTTTTTCTCCACGACTGGAATGTCAGTGGGGAGAGCGCCGAAAACGTCAGCAGCGAGAACAAAACAAAAACCGCCGTCGGCGTAGTTGCCGCCTTAGCCTCCGCTTACGTCATCTTTCTCGTAGTCAGACACCTCAGGTATGGATGGTGACATTTATTGAAGGCAATGCACTTGCGGCAATATATCACGTCCAGTTTCGACCAATAGTCATACATATGCTCAAATAATATCATCAAAGTATGAAGGCGGGAGAGGTAATGAAAGTGTTGAGAATATCCCGAAGCACGCTGCACAGACATGCGAGGGAGGGCTTGATAAGGAGAAGAAAGGTTGGGAAGCGTTACGATTATCTTGATGAGGATGTCTATAGGCTTTTGAATCGTGGACTTCCTCACAAGATTTACATCTATGCGAGGGCTTCCACGCCGAAGCAGAAGAAGGCTCTTGAAAATCAAATTTTCACGCTTCTTGACGAGGTTATGGATTACAAGGTGGACAAGGTAATAATT
>NZ_JBMXYC010000033.1:0-9503 GCF_053996935.1 Candidatus Alkanophaga liquidiphilum | reverse complement strand
ACCTTTTACCCTTATCCTCGCCCAGTATTTGGCTATTTTCGTGTCCCTTCTTTGAATATCTATCAAATCTTTTCTTATTGGAACACCTTTCATCCGCTTCGCTTTCTTGTATAGCCACTTCGCATCTTGCTTGTATGCTGAATATACACCCCTATCCTCACCCGTCTCAAGCCAGTGCTGGAAGTGATCATACTCTCTATTGAGCAGCTCTCGCTTGCGTCTCGTCAGCCCGATGAGCTTACACCGCACTGTCTTCGTCGCTTCCATCTTTTTTAGTATGGTTCTTCTACTTAAAAATCTTTCCCGCCCGCCTCCCCTGCCCTCCTTGGGATTAGCAGCCACATCTTCCTAAATTTCGACAGCCCTAACTAATTATCTTAGTCCGACGCCTCTTTCAGCCAAAAGTGGACGTCATATGTCCGCCCATTGGCTTCGAGCACGAGCCTTACTTTTGTAGGAAATGTCGTGTCCTCAGGCACGTGTATTGTTTCCTGCTCCTCGTGCACTTCCCCCCTTTTCAGCTCGAACTCCTTTTCCTTCACGAGCTTGTTCCCCAAAAATATCTTCAGGTCGTATTTTGTAGGCTTATTTTCAAAACACTGCACTCCATATACAAAGGACACGTCGCCCCCCGCATGGACGTAGTTGGAATACGATTCCGGACGCAGGTAAAGGGCGGAATAAGACTCCTGATAAGTCGCCCAGATGAGGTAAGCGGCAACGGCAACTCCAATTACGCAGGCGATAACCATAGTTCTTTTGATGAGCACGTCCATCTCGCTCTCTTCGCTCTGACTCATCTCCCGTCCGCAAGATAAAAATTAGTAAAGTGTTACATATTTTGATAATCTGTTTGTGGTGTCCATAACTCCGTGTATCTCGAACCCCTCGTTTATTAGCGTCTGTAAGGCTTTAGAGACGTCTCTTTCAAAGAATATTTGGATAGAAGCGTAATTTTGGGTCATTTCTTTGAAACCAGGCATGTCCTTAAGCATCTCGTGAAGTTTCAGCCACCGCTGCTTATCCAACCTGCCATTCAAGACTATAACTTTGCCCAAGAGACCACCAGAATTTATTTGGCTGCCTCTTCATAAATATTTATGGTATCTCTTGCCGCTTTATCCCATGTAAACTGCGATAAAACTCTCTTTCTTGCATTCTGCCCCATTTTCCTTCGTAATCCTTCGTCCTTCAGGATTAGAGCGGCAAACTTTGCAATGTCATTCGGGTCGTCGGGGTTTATATGCGCACCGCAGACGGCATCACCGCTTGGAATGACTTGCTCCCTAAGTCCTGACGTGCCTCGGGCGCCGACGACCACGGGCTTAGCCATGGCCATCGCCTCGGTGCAGACTATGCCGAACGGCTCATACCTTGACGGAAAGACTGCGACGTCACACGCTGCGTAAAAGAGAATCCTTTCCGCTTCACTCACGTATCTGTTCTCTAATACGACGCTGTCTGCCAGCTGCAAGCTTGAGATGAGGTGCTTCAGCAAGCCTTCCTGCTCGCCCACGCCGAGGATTACGAGCTTCGCATTCGGCACCTCCCTAAGTATCGTAGGCATCGCCCGCAAGAGGGAGTCAGCGCCCTTTACCCAAGTGAGTCTGCCGACGAAAAGTATCATAAGTTCATTATCACCGATGCCAAGATGCGCTCTTAAGCCGGATACTTTATCCTTTTCCACCCGTGCAGGGTCGTATTTCGTGGGGTCGATACCATTGTAAACCACTCTTATCTTCGACTCATCATAGCCCAGCTTGACAAGCTCGTCCCGCACAGCATAGCTTACTGTGACAATGATTGTTGCGAACTCGCCTGCGAGTTTTTCTATGACTTTTATCGTTGTAGAGCCGTCGCCCGCCCTGCCTTGCTCTGTCGAGTGGATGTGGAAAATAAAAGGTCTTTTCAGGATTTCCGATGCGATCATGCCCGCTGGCGCCGAGAGCCAGTCGTGCGAGACGATTACGTCGAAATCTCGCTTTTCTTGCTCTACGAGCACGTTCACGAGCTTTGAAGCTGAAAGAATATTGTAGCAGAGTGTTTCCGCAAAGAACTGCCGCCCCTCCGGCGGCCAGTTTCTGACGTCCGCAGGAACGATGAACGGTAGAATTTTGGCAAGGTCTACAAGGACGGGCCTGTGCACTTCGATACCGTCCCATAAGCCCCTCGTCGATGCCCGGTCGGCGTTCCGTGAGAAAACAGTGACACTATGTCCCAGCTCCATGAGCTTTCTCGTCATTTCCATAGCATAAGTGCCCAAGCCGCCCCTGAAGAACGGCGGAAACTCATCTACGAAATATACTACCTCCATCCTGCTCACTAAATTATTAGCTTAGGTATGTAAAAAGGAAGACGATGGGGGGGGATGGCAAGTTTCCGCGAGTGCTATTGGCGGGCACTGCTTCGAGGGTTGGGAAGACCCTCATTTGCGCAGGCTTGATTTTGGCGCTACGGCGGCGTGGCTACAAAATTCAACCGTTTAAGGTCGGCCCTGATTACATAGACCCCGGATATCATACAAGAGCGGCGGGCGTGCCTTGTCGCAACCTCGACAGCTTCCTGATGGACGAGGCAACCGTCGCAGAAATATTCGTGAAACATGCCGCAAACGCCGACATTTCGATTATCGAGGGGGTCAGGGGACTTTATGAGGGCATTTCCGTGGACTGCGACGAAGGCAGCACGGCGCACATCTCCAAAATCCTGAAAACGCCCACCGTCCTAATTCTCGACGCAAAAAGCATCACGAGAAGCGCTGCCGCCATTGTTCTGGGTTTCAAGAACCTTGACCCCTCCATTAAAATCGAAGGCGTGATTCTAAACAATGTTTTTAACGAGGAACACCACCGCAAGCTGGTAAGAGCTGTCGAAAATTATGCAAGGACGCAAGTTTTAGGTGCGCTTCCGAGAGGTGAGGCGCTGAGCGTCGGGGAGCGACATTTGGGCTTGCTTACCGCCTTGGAGAATGCCATTGACTTGGGAGGTGTTGCGGACTTCGTGGAGGAGCACATAGATATTGAAAAAGTCGTGGAGCTTGCGGAGACGGCACCGCCGCTTCCGCTGTCGAGCGGAGCTTGCTCGTTACGAGCTTCGTCAGTGTGCGACGAAGTGCGGTTGGCAGTTGCCTACGATAACGCATTTAACTTTTACTATCAAGATTCGCTCGACGTGCTGAGAGGCTTAGGCTGTCGTATAATTTTTTTCAGCCCGATGCGAGATGAGGCGTTGCCGAAGTGCGACGGTCTTTATATCGGCGGCGGCTACCCTGAAGTCTTTGCGACGGAGCTTTCAAGGAATAAAAGCATGCTACGAAGCATTAAGGCAGCAGCAGAGGACGAGATGCCGATATATGCGGAATGCGGCGGCTTGATTTACCTCTCGAGGGCGTTTGAGAGCATGAGCGGAGAGGACAAAACCCGTTACGAGCTTGTTGGCTTCCTTCCTTGCGACGTGCGGATGCAGCGCCGCCATATCGGCTACACCGTAAGCCAAATCATTTCAAAGACGATTTTAGGTGACGGCGGCGTCTTGCGAGGGCATGAGTTCCATTACACGGAGTGTGAGGTGCCCGGCGATGTGCGCTTCGCATACAAAATGCTGAGAGGCAGTGGCATAGCTTCAAGGGCTGGAGAGAACTACGATGGCATCGTTCAAGGGGCGACGCTCGCCGCATATACGCACCTGCATTTTGCGGCGTGCCGCAAGGCTGCTGAAAACTTCGTTGAAAGCCTGAAAACGTTTAAGAAGAGCCATTAACATGCTCACTTTGGCAACAGCAAGAGGCAGCTTGAGACCGTGGGCATAATGGGCCCGCGGGGATTCGAACCCCGGACCTCTCGGTTATCAGCCGAGCGCTCCAACCTGGCTAAGCTACGGGCCCACCCCCACCTATTTAACATCTCGCATTAATATTTTTTGATGTTCTGCATGAAAGTGTATAAAGTGGGATTTGAGATTCTGGTTGCGGTTTGCGACGAGGAGCTTGTGGGTAAAAGCTTTTCGGACGGCTTCTTGAAGCTTGAGGTTTCAGAGAAGTTTTATGGCAGGGACGTTGTGGGGAAGGATGCGATTTTAAAGTCCTTGCGGCAGGCGACCATCGCAAATCTCGTAGGGGAGCGTGCTGTGCGTCTTGCCGTGGAAAATGGCTTCGTCGACGCCGAGAACATAATATTCATTGGTGGCGTGCCACACGCACAAATGGTCATTATGCGCTGAGTCGCAGTGCGCTATCGGACTGAATAGGGCTCTCGAACTAGCTATGCTCTCGGCAGCCCTCTGCCCTTGCGCCCGGCGCTCGTTTTGCCTCTGAACGCCCGCCCTCGATGCGACGGGTGACATAGCCAGTTCAAATCTTTGTCCGCCTTTATGACCGGGTGATGTGGGTCCACGAGTATAACCTCGAACCACTTGTGGCGTCCGTCCTCGCCGACCCAGTATGAATTAAGCACCTCCAAGTTTGGGAACTTGCGGGCAGCCCGCTCCTCGGCGATTCTCTGCAAGCTCTTTTTCGGCGTTATCTTGTGGACGCCCATGCGTTTCGTGCGCCGCCCCGCCCTCGGGCGGGATTTACGGCGCCCGCCCCGCCGTATTCTGACACGAGCGACAATAATGCCCTGTTTCGCCTTGTAACCGAGCGAGCGAGCTCTGTCAAGCCTCGTCGGGCGTCCGAGCCTGATGACCGCAGGCTCTCTTCGCCACTTCACCAGCCGCTCTCGCTGCAGCTCACGCACGTAAGTATCGGCTGGACGCTTCCATGCCTCCCTTATGTAACCATAAAACGACTTCATCTCCTTCACTCAACTCCTCTTCCACAACAAAGATTAAAAATATAAAATAAAAGTAAGTGTTGTTCAGCGTGGCAAGAGAGGGTAGCGATGGTGGACAAACCTTTAGATGTTTTGAACAAGTCGTTAAATTTGCCGGTCATAGTGAGAATCCGGGGCGGAAGGGAGTTCAGAGGCATCTTGCTCGGCTACGATACGCACATGAACTTGGTGCTTGATGAGGCAGAGGAGCTCAATGACGACGCCACAGTCAAAAGAAAGCTTGGAACTGTGATTCTCCGGGGGGATAATGTCGTGTATATTTCGCCTTAGGTGGTAAAATGACGAAGGGCACGCCGTCGATGGGGAAGAGGCAGAAGCGGACGCACGGGATTTGCCGCCGCTGCGGACGCCGCTCCTTCCACAAAAGCAAGAGGCGGTGCGCCGCCTGCGGCTTTGGGCGTTCGCGCCGCTTGCGGAAATACAACTGGACGGTAAAGCAGGTAGCAAAAGCAAAATAGGAGGGCGGGGGCGGTGCCAAATCCGATGGAAGTGTATGCGTTGCTGCCGAAGACGAACTGTAAGAAGTGCGGCGAGGCGACTTGTTTAAGTTTTGCTGTGAAGCTGCTGTCGAGGGCGAAGAAGCTTGAGGAGTGCACGCCGCTCTTCGAAGAAGAAAAGTATAAAGAGCGGCGGGAGAAGCTCTTAGAGCTTCTGAAGCCGATAATGGAGGCTGCGGAGACGGGCTTGCTCATACATGAAGACCTCTGCTTCGGCTGCAACAACTGCGTCGTGGCGTGCCCTGTGAACGTGGCGAACGACCCCGAAGGCGTGGCGCTCGGCTACGGACCGAAAAGCGATAAGGTGATATTACGGGTGATAAACGGCGTGGTGAGGACATTTAACTTGGAGTCGTGCCGGAGGTTCAGCGGCGACAAGATGCTCAGGGTCTGCGACGTTTGCGTTAGGGTGTGCCCAAGTAAAGCCATAGAGTTTGCGTAGCGCCGCCGCTCCGACTATTTTCGAAAGATTTTTTAGCTGGAATGATAATGAAGTTAAAGCGAGGAAGGGGGTGCGTCTGAGTTGTCTGAGGAGCTAAAAGGGAAAGAGTTGGGTCCTTTTGTCTATATAGTCTGGCACAAGAAGATACAAGACTTTATAGAAGCAACGGGCGACGAGAACCCGATATATCTTGACGACGGGGCTGCAAGGGAAGCGGGCTACGATGGCAAGCTCGTGCCGCTCAGCTTTGCGAACGCCACCGGGAGTATGGCATTATGGGGCGCCATAGGCGCACTGAAAGTAGACCTTTCGAGGCTATTGCACGGCGGGCATGAGTATGAGTTCATAAAGCCGGTGCGGGATGCAGACTTCTTGACGACCACGATGCGGGTTGCGGACATTGTGGACAAGAAGAAGCTGAAGCTTTATATCTTGGAAGGCACGACTGTGAACGCCGCTGGCGAGGTGGTTCTGAGGTTTAAGACGACGTTGATAGAGAGGAAGGGGTGAGCGGATGGTGAGAGAGTTGTATTTTGAGGATGTGAGCGAGGGTTATGAAATCCCACCGCTCGTCAGGGACATAACGAGGAGCCGGATTTTGAAGTATGCGGACGCCGGCGGCGACTACAATCCGATACACGTGAATGAGGAGTTTGCGAAGAAGGTGGGGCTGGGGGGAATAATTGCGCACGGCATGCTCAGTTATGCGTTTCTCGTCCAGATGATGACGAATTGGCTACCGAAGCCCACGTATCTGAAGCGGCTGGGGGTGGAATTCCGAGCGATGGTGTTCCCCGGGGACGTTGTAACGTGTAAAGGGAAGGTCGTGAGGAAATACGTAAAGGACGGCGAGAACTATATAGAGTGCGAAATCTGGTGCGAGAACCAGAAGGGCGAGAAAACAACAATCGGCATGGCGGTAGCCACGCTCCCGTCGAGGGAGCAAAGATAGGAGGTAAGAGGTATGGGAAGAGGAATTGATGGGAAGGTAGCTGTGGTGACGGGCGCCGGTCGTGGCATAGGTAAGATGGACGCCCTTCTCCTTGCGAGAGAGGGTGCAAAGGTCTGCGTCAGCGACATTGACGCTGACGTGGCTGAAGCGGTGGCGAAGGAAATAAACGACATGGGCGGCGAGGCGATGGCGTATGCCTGTGACGTTACAAAGTTCGACCAGGTAAAAGATATGATGAAAGCGGTCGCAGATAAGTGGGGCGACAGGATTCAAATCTTGGTGAACAATGCGGGACTAACAATGGACTCGCTGGCGCACAAGATGACCGACGAGGAGTGGGACCGTGTCGTAAACATAAACCTGAAGGGTCCGTTCAATTGCGTCCGGGCAATTGCGCCTTACATGCTTAAGGACGAATACAAGGGCTCAACGACAAGCTGCGGGAAAATCGTGAACGTCTCCTCAATAGCTGGGGCGATGGGCAACATCGGACAACTTAACTATTCATCAGCGAAAGCCGGGCTCTTCGGCTTCACGAAGACGCTCGCCCGGGAGTGGGCGCGCTACAAGATTAACGTGAACTGCGTGGTTTACGGCGCTGTGGCGACGAGGCTCACCGACGAGAAGGAGAAAGGCGTGACCGTGGAAGGACGTCCCATCGGGATTCCGAAGAAGCTAAGGGACATGATGGCGGCGCAGATTCCGTGGGGGCGTTTTGCAACACCAGAGGAGGCTGCGAGACCCGTAGTCTTCCTATGCTCCGACGACGCCGAATACATCACGGGTGCCATACTTTTCGTAACCGGCGGCGTTTACATGTGAGATGATTCTTGGAATCGACCACGTGGGCTTGCGGTTCAGGGACTTAAGGCAACGTTGCAGGCATTCCGGGACGGCTTAGGGGATGAAGGATGCGCTCGTGAAGGTGGGCGAGGCGACCTTTCTTGAAATGATGGAGCCGACGTCGCCGGTAGCAAAATTTATAGGGGCGAGGGCGTCCAACACATCTCGCTGACGACGTGGGGGCGACGGTTGAAGAGTTGAAGAAAAGGGGTATTTCTTTCCTGAACGAGAAGCCTTTGCAGTATCCAAGCGTGAAAGTCGTGCTCGTGCACCCAAAGTCCATGGGAGGCATCCTCATCGAACTCTGTGAGAGAACACAATAATTCTTTATTTTTTATTCCATTCAATTTTTGATAAATGAAATACAAGCACGTAGAGCACACTTCGGACGTTGCTTTTGAAGCTTACGGCGCCAGTCTTGAAGAGCTTTTTGCGAATGCGGCGCTCGCCACCTACAGCTTCATGACCGACGTCGAAGAGCTGATGAAGGAGTCTGCGACTGCGGAGCGAGCTGTGAACATCCAATCCGAAGATTTATATAGTCTCATGTTCGACTGGCTCGACGAGATTCTCTTCTTCTTCGAGTCGGAGATGTTGATGTTCACGAGGTTTGATATAAAAATCGATGATGAAGAATTCTCGCTTAGCGGGGCGTGCAAAGGCGTGTTCTTCGACCCGGAAAAACACGAAGTCGGAATCATAGTAAAAGCGGTGACTTATCACATGATGGAAATTACGAAGGAGGACGGGCGCTGGCGGGCAAGAGTCGTTCTCGACGTTTGATGTCATAATATTTAGCCACGCTATACTGATAAGCGTCATCAAAATCTAAATTCAGGCTTTTTCTGACGTTTACAACTTCTCTATACAGTTCCATTGGTAATGAAAGGAGTTTGATGTTGGGCATGATATCTTCAACAAATTTCCGAAAAACCTCCTCTTTGCCATACTTCTTGCAATCTTCTTTCTTATCCCGCTTCAGGAGGACCTCCAAAAATACATTTGTATCCACTAAAAACATTATCTCCACTCCAGAGCTTTATGTTGCAACTCAACAGAAGTAAATTTCTCTCGTATTTCTGATAACCCACCTTCCCAGTCAAACTTAAACTTCCTTGCCTCGATTTCTCCACTCTTGTATTTCTTCAGCAGAAACTCTATATAATCTAAAACCTCTCTCCTTAAATCCTCAGGAAGCTCCCGTATTTTCAGCTTGATTTCCTTCTCATACATGATTTTATTTTCACCTCATTGTATTTCATCTGTCTTTTCCTATTTAAAGGATGTCGCCTAACGTCCGGCGGGTATCTGAAGTCCGAGCGTGGCGAAGATTTGGGCGAAGGTGCGAAGCGCCGAAGCCAGATACCAGCTGTTAAGTGAGCGCGATAGCCCCAAGCAATCCGAAGGGTTGCGAGAGTTCCGAACCCGCTCATACCTTTCGCTCATTTTAATCCACTGTTCATCAGGTTTTTCTTCTTCAGAAGTTAATCCCCCGTCGGCTGATTTCTTCAGTAAAACTGAGCAAAGCGGTCGTAGTTATCTGACGCAAATCTGACGCAAATCTGACGCATCATTTTTCCTTCAAAATGTAATACACTGCCTTCCCTCTTCCCTTTCTTTCTATTAGGTTTAATCCAAGTAGCTTATTTAACCATCTATTTGCTGTATCTCTACTTACTTTATACTTTTTCTGAACATCAGCACTGGTGATCTTCTTTTTCTCTTTGAGGAATTGGATTATTTCCTTTTCTCTTTCTGGAAGACCAAGATTGTTTAGATATTCCTCAGTAAGTTTTGATTTTCTAAATATAACCACTATGTTGTTTTGTTTTATTTTAAATTCAGGTTCTGGGAGACCCCATTCTTTACACCACTTTATCATTTTATTCGTGCCAGTTCCAACTTCTTCCACATATCCCACCCAGAAGAAAATTCTCGCA
>NZ_JBMXYC010000032.1:0-18020 GCF_053996935.1 Candidatus Alkanophaga liquidiphilum | reverse complement strand
AAAAAATTCCCACATGGCGAGTCTGGATTCTTTATATATGGGGACGAGAATCACTGATCCGAGATAGTAAGTTTTATATGGGGCCGCCTCATGACTTTAAACAGAGCGCAGGCAAAAGAAACTTGCCTGAGAAAATCAGACCAAGGTGGGATTGAAAGCTCTTTTGGCGTCGCCGTCGCACTTGACGGGGGAGAGAAAATCAGACCAAGGTGGGATTGAAAGAACACGCTTCACGTCGAAGAAACGAAAGAAGCAGCGAGAAAATCAGACCAAGGTGGGATTGAAAGGTTGTCAGCGTCAATTCGTAGTCGCCAAGCTCGTCGCGAGAAAATCAGACCAAGGTGGGATTGAAAGCTTTTTCACTTTCTTGAACGCCTGCTCGGCGTCGGGGAGAAAATCAGACCAAGGTGGGATTGAAAGTTCGTATTCATGACATTACCTCCTTTACAGGTAATGAGAGAAAATCAGACCAAGGTGGGATTGAAAGATCGCCAGCACTGGAAGAAATATTCCCGCCGATATAGCGAGAAAATCAGACCAAGGTGGGATTGAAAGTTTTCTCCCAATTCGCACCACCTCTTCGTTTCTTCAGAGAAAATCAGACCAAGGTGGGATTGAAAGCGAAACACCGAAAATAACAACGTGCAAATGCAAAAAGAGAAAATCAGACCAAGGTGGGATTGAAAGTCGTTAATGTCAAAAATACTCCTTCGTCGTGCCGCGAGAAAATCAGACCAAGGTGGGATTGAAAGATGTATAGCGTTTTCTCTCTCCTTCCGCTTCAACGCGAGAAAATCAGACCAAGGTGGGATTGAAAGGTTACCCTGTTTCCCTTGTTTCGCTTTAATGTTTCCCGAGAAAATCAGACCAAGGTGGGATTGAAAGAATGCTGCTGTTTGTTTGCGAGCGTGAGAAACCGTGAGAAAATCAGACCAAGGTGGGATTGAAAGCGAAATCAAATCGCCTATCTCCGTCCAGTTTATGTTCGAGAAAATCAGACCAAGGTGGGATTGAAAGATTTTCCATTTTTGCACGATATAGGCTTTAAGGTGAGAAAATCAGACCAAGGTGGGATTGAAAGAATAGGATGTAAGATGAACGCAAAAAGGTTAATAGACTATTGAGAAAATCAGACCAAGGTGGGATTGAAAGCCCTGATGGGGGCGCTGATGCTATCCACAATGAGAGAGAAAATCAGACCAAGGTGGGATTGAAAGTCCTGGCTCATCTATGAGCCCCGTAAGGGGAGGGAAGAGAAAATCAGACCAAGGTGGGATTGAAAGGTGAGTCATCTTGGGTGGCTTTATCTGAAGCACTCCCCGTGAGAAAATCAGACCAAGGTGGGATTGAAAGCTGCGGCGGTAATAGACGGCATCCCGACCTGCCCAGAGAAAATCAGACCAAGGTGGGATTGAAAGATGAGCGGTGCAATTGAGATTGAGAATCCTTTCATTGAGAGAAAATCAGACCAAGGTGGGATTGAAAGGTATGCAAAAATAGGAGGTAAAGAGCATTAGTTAAGGAGAAAATCAGACCAAGGTGGGATTGAAAGTTATCTTCGAGGCGGCTAAAAATTCTGGGAGGTGTGGAGAGAAAATCAGACCAAGGTGGGATTGAAAGTCGAGGCTATCAGGTAATAGCCCCGAATATCCTCATCGAGAAAATCAGACCAAGGTGGGATTGAAAGAAGATTGTTCCAGAAGCACTCATTTGCCCTGAATCTGAGAAAATCAGACCAAGGTGGGATTGAAAGCAAAGCGGAATATATCAGTCTTCGGCTCGCTGTCCTACGAGAAAATCAGACCAAGGTGGGATTGAAAGTCGCAGTATTGGGCGCTCTTCAGTGCCATCATCACGGAGAAAATCAGACCAAGGTGGGATTGAAAGTAGCAAACACATAACTTCTCCCGTTTTGCTCCCTTTTCAGGAGAAAATCAGACCAAGGTGGGATTGAAAGCAGCGTAGGCACTTGAACTTATCGCCCCTCTTTCTGTGAGAAAATCAGACCAAGGTGGGATTGAAAGTTCGTCACATCGGTCTTCTACGACTTCGATGGAGAGGGAGAAAATCAGACCAAGGTGGGATTGAAAGTGCACAGTTCAAAATCCTATGTATCAGCGTCTTTGTGAGAAAATCAGACCAAGGTGGGATTGAAAGCGCTTTTCGCAGTTCTTTGTATGCTTCTTGAATTCTGAGAAAATCAGACCAAGGTGGGATTGAAAGTTACCTACTGAAAAAAATTGCACCAGGCTTAAAATTTCGAGAGAAAATCAGACCAAGGTGGGATTGAAAGCGTAGAGGCTCATACGCATACCTGTGGTGCAACTTTGAGAAAATCAGACCAAGGTGGGATTGAAAGTTCCGCCCATGCATTACGCCTTCGAGTGTTGTAACCGAGAAAATCAGACCAAGGTGGGATTGAAAGTAGCCCGCTAAGTCCTCACGAGTCAATAACTTCATGAGAAAATCAGACCAAGGTGGGATTGAAAGGACCAGGGACGATGGTGGCTGTGTCATCCCGATGCTGGAGAGAAAATCAGACCAAGGTGGGATTGAAAGCATACTACGCATTCATACCTCTTACGCCCGCCTATGAGAAAATCAGACCAAGGTGGGATTGAAAGCTATTACGATGTAATCGTCAATCTTCGATATACTGCGAGAAAATCAGACCAAGGTGGGAGTGAAAGTGCCTCAAGAGGAGGGATGCGCTATGATGGGCGAGAGAAAATCAGACCAAGGTGGGATTGAAAGTCGGTTCTTTTTTATCACCGTCCATCCTGGGCGCAAAGAGAAAATCAGACCAAGGTGGGATTGAAAGATGCTTTCATATCACAGGCTGGGGCACCGATGTGAAGAGAAAATCAGACCAAGGTGGGATTGAAAGTCGCTAGAGATAGGAAACTGTAATTTGCAAGCTTGTAAGAGAAAATCAGACCAAGGTGGGATTGAAAGCCTCGCTCGTCCTCGAAGAAGCCTTTAGGATTGTCTGAGAAAATCAGACCAAGGTGGGATTGAAAGCAAGAACATCAAGGTAACCCTCGTGGTCAGGAGCGAGAGAAAATCAGACCAAGGTGGGATTGAAAGTTATCGACTCGCACTTATTGCACCGCAGAAAAATCGTGAGAAAATCAGACCAAGGTGGGATTGAAAGAGAAGACGGCTGAAGAACGTCGGCACCGAGAATACGAGAAAATCAGACCAAGGTGGGATTGAAAGAAAAGTCCACTAAATCAGCCACTTTCATTCTCACACGAGAAAATCAGACCAAGGTGGGATTGAAAGTTTTGTTGCCGCCCCCTTTGACTTGATAAGGGGCGGAGAAAATCAGACCAAGGTGGGATTGAAAGTTCGACGTAGTATTTTCTCTGCGTAAACTCCCAGCGAGAAAATCAGACCAAGGTGGGATTGAAAGTCGTGCACGTGCCACTTGCTTTGTGTGTCGTAGCCAGAGAAAATCAGACCAAGGTGGGATTGAAAGTATTTGAATCTCATTGACGAGCACCCCCGCCGCCTGAGAAAATCAGACCAAGGTGGGATTGAAAGTTGCTTGTATATTTTGTTGATGAAATTTTTGCTTTCGAGAAAATCAGACCAAGGTGGGATTGAAAGCGCTCTTATTTCGTCTATCGTCGCCCGCCGCTCGTAGAGAAAATCAGACCAAGGTGGGATTGAAAGTTACCTTCCTGACGTTTCCGCTCATCACCACCACCCTGAGAGAAAATCAGACCAAGGTGGGATTGAAAGTAAAAAATTCTGCCAAAAGCACTATTACGGCTTTATTCGCATTGCCACTCACCGGCGGGGCGGCTACATAAACTTTAAGCCGCCCTGCTTCTTTTAAAACTTTGTTTTCTTTCGCATTCGGGACTACTCTCACCACCAGCCTCATTTCCCGCGGAATTGTCTTTGCTTCCGCTCAATAAATTGTTTATACGCCCAAAGCGCCCAGAGCGCCCGTGCGGCTCTGTCGGGAGAGTCGTAAACGGGGACGCCGCTGTTCTGGAAAGCTTTTACGGAGTTGCCGCCACGCTCGCCACAAATCATGCAGCCGATGATCGGCTTCTTGTAGCGCTCACGCAGTCCGAGGAGCGCCTTTCCTATGTGGGATTCGAAACCGATGGTGATGGCTTTCAGCTTCTCACCCACACTCTTCAGCTCAGGCGGCAGATTCTCGCCGACGTCCACGCCTTCGAGGACGCCCACGCCGATGACGAGCAGCATGTCTATGTAATCCTCTCTCAGAAGTAATTCAGCGCACTTCGGCGGCACCCGCAGGTCGGCGAAGCCGTCGGTCATGTCCACGGGGTTGCGGTGCGACCAATACGGCGGGAGCATTTCGTTGAGCGTCTCGACGAGTTCCTTACTTATCTGCGGGACGTTCAAGCCGAGCCGCTCAAGCTCGTCGGCAGCCATGACGCCGCCTCCGCCTCCAAAGGTCAAAATCCCAACGTTCCCGCCTTTGGGCAGTGGCTGCGTCACGAGCGCAGCGGTGGCATCCACCAAGTCGTTGATGTTGCGCACCTGCAGCACACCCGCTTGTTTCAACGCCGCTTCATAAACACGCTCGTCGCCGGCGAGGGCGCCGACGTGGCTTGACGCTGCCTGCTTCCCAGCTTCTGACGTGCCTGCCTTGTAAAAGATAATTGGTTTCCTCTGAGAAATTTCGGCGGCGACCTCTACGAACTTCCTGCCGTCCTTTAACCCCTCAAAATAGCACGCAATCACTTTTGTGGAGGGGTCTTCGCCGTAGTATTCGAGGATTTCGTGTGGCTGGACGTCGGCGGTGTCGCCTAGATTTATGCATTTTGAAAAGCCGACGATTGGCGCATATTTCTTTGAGAGGTTAAGCATAGTGACGCCGGGCGTGCCTCCTTGTGTCACGACGCCGACGCTTCCCGGCGTTGGTCTCACAGGGGAGAGCATCGCCGCAAGCTTGGCTTCCGCCGAGAATAACCCGTTGCAGTTCGGACCGACGATTCTGAGCCCCAAACGCCTCGCAACCCTCACGAGCTCCTTCTGCTTCTTCTTGCCCACTTCGCCGGTCTCGCCGAAGCCCGAGGTTATGCAGATTACCGCCCGCACGCCGCATTCGCCGCATTCCTTCACAGTTTCAATCAAAACGTGCGACGGCACCGTTAGAACCGCCAAGTCCACTCTTTTCGGTATTAAGCTCACCTGGGGGTAATTCTCGACGCCGAAGATACGTTCGCCAGCAGCAACGCTCTTATTGCAGACGAAGACGTCGCCCTCGTAGCCGCCCGATTTTATGTTGATGAGGACGTTCGTGCTGATGGCGCCGACGCTCCTCGAAAAGCCGACGAGCGCCACGCCCTTCGGCTTGAAAAAGGCGTCAAGCTCCCCTTTTAAGCTACTTTTCATCTTAAACTACCTTTCAAAAGTCGAAAATATAAACTCCACGATTTTTTTTGCGCTCTCGGCGACGCCCAGCTTATCGCTCTCGACCACGACTTCCGGATTGAGCGGCTCCTCGTAGGGGACGCTGACCCCCGGCACTCTGGCACCCTGCCGGGCTTTTTCGTAAATGCGGGGCGGCGAGTGCTCCGCACGCCTTTTCCGCTCCCGCTGCATGCAGACCTCCAGCGGACACTTCACATGGACCTCTGCAAATCTGCTTATCAGCGCCCGGGCACGCTCTCTATATTTGCGGCGGTGCGCCGTCGCATCTATTATAACGGGCACACCACACTCACAGAGCAGCTTTGCCATGTATGCGAGCGCCGCATAGACAATATCACGTTCCTCGTCCGTGTAGGTAGGATTTGGCGTTACAACCTTCCTAATCTCGTCAAGCTCAAGAATCTTAACGTTTATTCCCTTCTCGGCAAGAAGTTCTTTAACCTCTCTGGAAATAGCGGTCTTGCCGCAGCCCGGAAGCCCAGTGACCCAGAGCGCCCAGCCCTCCTCCCTCTGCATTTTCTTAATTTTCTGCTGTTTATCTTCTGTTTACCCCATCTCAATGCCGAACGTGATTCTGACAAAAAAATGGAAAATAAAAAATTAGAACTCAGATTCAGATTCTTCACCGAGCTCAGGTCCCTTGCCACCGCCTTTCTCCTTTTCGAGCTTCGCAGCGGCGATGACGTCGTCGATTCTGAGAATCATGACTGCTGCTTCCGTCGCCGAGCTGAGCGCCTGCGTCTTCACTCGCAGTGGCTCGAGGACGCCTGCCTCCTTCATGTCCACGACTTTGCCCTCGAAGACATCGAGCCCAGCGTATTTCTCGCCACGCTCGTGCGCCGCCCTGAGCGCGACGACCATGTCTATCGGGTCGAGCCCGGCGTTCTCAGCCAGCGACCGCGGGATAATCTCGACGGCTCGTGCGAACGCCTCGATAGCGAGCTGCTCACGTCCGCCGACGGTCGCCGCATACTCACGGAGACGCAGCGCCACCTCGGTCTCGGGTGCCCCACCGCCAGCTACGTATTTGCGGTCTTCGAGAGCGGCGGCGGCGACCCTGATGGCGTCGTTCAGTCCTCGCTCAAGCTCGTCGACGACGTGCTCGGTGCCGCCTCGCAGGAGTATCGAAACTGCTCTCGGGTCCTTGCAGCCCTCGATGAAAATCATCTCCTCGCCTGCAACCTTACGCTCCTCGACAAGTTCTGCCTCGCCAAGGTCTGCGGCGCTCAGCTCCTCAATACTCGTTACGATCCTACCGCCAGTGGCACGGGCGAGCTTCTTCATGTCGCTCTCCTTCACCCTGCGAACCGCCAGAATCCCAGCTTTCGCCAAGTAGTGCTGCGCAAGGTCGTCAATCCCCTTCTGGCAGAACACAACATTGGCGCCCGCCTCCGCAATCTTGTCCACCATGTTCTTCAGCATCCGCTCCTCCTCGTCGAGGAACGCCTTCATCTGCTCAGGCGACGTAATTTCAATCTTCGCATCAATTTCCGTCTTCTCTATTTCAAGCGCTGAGTTTATGAGCGCAATCTTCGCATTCTCGATCCGCTTCGGCATCCCGGGGTGCACGCGCTCCTTGTCTATAATCATGCCCTTGACGAGCTGTGACTCGTCAGAGGCTGCGCCCATCTTCTTCACTATTTTTATGTGGTCGGTGTCTATTTTCTTCTCGCCCTCCTCGACTATCGTTTTCACTGCTTTTACAGCAAGCTCTGTGAGGACGTCCTTTGCGACCTCCGCCCCCTTCCCGGTCATTGCCGTCATCGCTATCTTCTTCAACGTCTCCTCGTCGTCCGGGGAGAGGTTAATCGAAATGTCGTCTAAGACCTGTGTCGCCTTTTCCAGCGCAAGCCTGTAACCGGCAGCAATCACCGTCGGGTGGACTTCCTGCTCCAGCAGCTCCTCAGCCTCCTTGAGAAGCTCACCCGCAATGACAACGGCGGTCGTCGTCCCATCGCCAACTTCATCGTCCTGCGTCTTCGCAATCTCGACCATCATCTTCGCCGCCGGATGCTCGATGTCCATCTCTTTGAGGATCGTAGCGCCGTCGTTCGTGATGACGACGTCGCCCATCGAGTCAACAAGCATCTTGTCCATGCCCTTCGGGCCGAGTGTCGTGCGGACCGCCGCTGCGATGGTCTTCGCCGCCAGTATATTACGGGACTGCGCCTCTCTACCTCTCGTCCGCTCGCTACCTTCTTTAAGTATGAGTATAGGAGTGCCACCGAGCTGTGCCATCTCGCATCACCACTCCTGGTTAAATTTGCAGTTCTATATAAACTTTTCTGTCAGGAGAGAGACCTCCACCGCCTCGCCACCCTCGACGATTTCCGTCTGTGCATCCACGAGCACGTAGCCGTCAGCGTTCGCAAGCGTCGTTATTGCGCCGGAACCCTTGAGGATTGGCGTCGCGACGAGATCCCCATTTTCCTCAACGAGCTTCACGAGCACGTATTCGTGCCTGCCTTTCTCCGAAAATATGCGTGCTGATAACCTCGCTATTACCCTTGCGGGCTTTCGTGGCGGCAGTCCGCTTGCCCTTCTTAAAAGAGGGGCGACGAAGAGGCTAAAAGTAATTATTGCCGACGTCGGATGCCCAGGCAGCCCGAACACCGGCTTGTTCTCAACGACGGCGAAAATGAACGGCTTCCCGGGCTTTATGTTCACGCCATAAACGAGAATCTCGCCGAGTTCATCCAGCACCTCGTATAAAATGTCAGAGGCGCCCGCAGACGTCCCGCCGGAGATAATAACAGCGTCGTGACTTCCGACGGCGTGCCTTAGTGTTTTGAGAAGGGCGTTCGGTTCGTCCCCAAGTATACCCAAGAATAAGGGGACACCGCCGCTCTCTGAGACCGCTGCGCTGAGCGTTTGCGAATTTACGTCGTAAATCTTCCCAGGTTTCAGCGGCTCTCCCGGCTCTAAAAGCTCGTTTCCCGTCGATATTACCGCAACTCTCGGCTTTTTAAATACCTGTATCTTGGAAATGCCGCACGCCGCAAGCACTCCCAAATCCCTCGGGCGGAGGAGCGTGCCACGCTTCAAAACAAGCTCGCCACGTTTTATATCAGAGCCGGCAGCCATCACGTTCTCGCCGGGCGCCACCGCCTTGTATATCTTGACCTCGTCGTTCTCAAGCTCTGTGAATTCCACCATGACGACAGCATCGGCGCCGCTAGGCATCGGCGCTCCCGTGGCGATTTCGACGCACTCGCCGCTCCGCACCTCAAGCTTCGGAAGTTCGCCGGCGTGCACGGCACCCACGACCTTAAGGGTTACAGGACGCTCCTCATCTGCGTAGAACGTATCTGAGGCACGCACCGCATACCCATCCATTGCAGCCCGGTCGAACGGCGGCACGTCCCGGTTTGCGCGCACGTCCGTCGCCAGCACCCTGCCGAGCGCCTCGCCGAGCGACACTTCCTTAATTGCCCGCATCCTCTCGGCAAACGGCCAAATTAGAGTTTCGACCTCCTCGCGATCCTTTACTTCCAAAAATCTTTTCATGGCTTGAGACGACCGAGTTGCGAACGGTGTTCGGTTAGGTGCTACGGTCCCACGCCCCGCTACTTCCGCAGAATATCAAGGAACTCTGCAGGGAACGGTATGATGACAGTCGAGGCTTTTTCTTCAGTCGCCTCTTTTAAGGTCTGCAGCATCCTGATGAACATTGCCCCCTTTGCCTCACTGAGCACTTTCGCAGCTTCTGCCAGTTTTTTTGACGCCTGAAGTTCTCCTTCCGCTGCTATGACTCTCGAACGCCGCTCACGCTCGGTTTCAGCTTGCGTCGCCATCGCTCTTCGCATTTCTGCGGGTAGCTCTACGTCCTTGATTTCCACTGCCGAGACTTTTATGCCCCAGGGGTCTGTCGCTTCGTCTATTATCCTCTGGAGCTGCATGTTCAGCTTGTCCCGCTCCGAAAGGAGCTCGTCGAGCTCTGACTGTCCGACGACGCTCCGCAGTGTCGTCAAAGCCATCTGGGCGGTGGCGTAGTCGTAATTTTCGACCTGTGTAATCGCTTTCTCGGGGTCAATAACTCGGTAGTAAACGACGGCGTTGACTTTCGTCGTGACATTGTCTTTTGTAATGACCTCCTGCGGCGGGATGTCGAAAACCTTTATCCGCAAGTCTATCTTCACCATGCTTTCAAACAGCGGAATTACCAGAAAGAGCCCAGGACCACGTGCACCGACAAGTCGACCGAGGCGGAAAATCACGCCACGCTCATACTCCCGCACGATCTTTATCGAGGCGGCGAGCAGTATCACGACAACGAGTAAGATGCCAACAAGCCAGCCTAGCATTTTATCACCCTCCTTTATTTTTGTCTTGGTCCTATATAATACTGCTGAGGGAAATAATACTGCTGAGGGAATTTCTAACGCCTGATGATGCGTTTCCCTTTCTCGCAGTCCCTGCGGTTCTGGCGGGGACCCTCACCGTTTGCTACATAGAAGGCATCAGTCTAACCAAAGCCCCCCCTTTTCTTTAAGTAAGGAATCAAGCCGCCCTCTGCGAATATTTCCATGAGGAAAGGCGGGAGCTTTTTGAATGCGAACTCCTCACCGCTCGTCAGGTTCTTAATCTCACCCCCCTCCATGTCTATTTCGAGCTCGTCGCCCTTTTTCACGTGCCCGGCGATGTCGCACTCCACGAGCGGCAGCCCTATGTTTATGGCGTTCCTGAAGAAGATGCGTGCAAAGGAAGTGGCAACTATGCAGCGCACGCCGCATGCCTTTAAAACGTGCGGCGCCTGCTCCCGTGAAGAGCCGCAGCCGAAATTGCGGGCAGCCACGAGTATCGGGCTCTTGAACTTTTTAATCTCGGCATAGAAACCCGGATATACGGACTCGAACGTGTGCACCGCCAGCTTATCTAAATCAAGCTCATCGTATTTGTATTTCCCTGATATTATCTCGTCAGTGTTCGTGTTCTCTGGGAATATATGAAAGACCCTCCCTTTTATCCTCGCGCTCTGCATGTTTTCTCCGCTCCCATCTGAAATTCAATAAACATAAGCTTCTCACACCAATCAATATTTATATTTTGACGATTTGACACTATTAATGAGGGCAGAAGAGGCATAGGAGGACAGGTAAGAAATGGCAATAGAATTGACGCCGGTCCAGAAGCAAATACTGCTTTCGCTTATTAGTTTGTATCGGCGAGAGGGACGTGCGATTCGTGGCGAGGAAATCGCAGGGCTCATCGGGCGCAATCCCGGCACCATACGGAACCAGATGCAGACGCTCAAGTCCCTTGGGCTCGTGGAGGGAGTCCCTGGTCCGAAAGGCGGCTACAGGGCGACCGGGAGAGCCTACGAGATTCTGGAGGTGAGCACTGAAAAAGAGGCACCGGTGCCTGTGTTGAAGAACGGGCAACTCGTGGAGGGCGTGACCGTCGAGGAGATAGAGTTCAAGATGATTCGGCATCCTGAGGTCTGCACCGCCCACATCAAAATCCTCGGAAGCGTAAGGGGTTTTGACATTGGTGACATCATAGAGGTTGGACCGACGCCTGTGAACAAAGTCTTGGTAAAAGGCGAGGTCATCGGCAGGGATGACACCGAAAACGTAGTAATATGTAATGTTATGAGTATAATATCGTTGCCAAAGAAAAAGATAATTGACTATGTTGATGGTAATCTGGTGAGAGTGCCAGCCACCGCCACCATCCAAGAGGCTTCTCGGATTCTGCTCAAGAACAACGTGGACAGGGCGGTCGTGACCTCAAAGGACGATGAAATAATTGGAATACTCACATTTAAGGACGTAGGCAAGGCGGTAGCTAGCGGGAAATTCAACGTCAAAGCCAAAACGCTTGCGAAAAAGAGGGTGGTGACCATCGAAAGCGACCGTTCTGTTTACGAAGCCGTCCAACTCGTGAACCGCTACGGGGTCGGTAGCCTCCTCGTGACGATAGACGGCAAGCCGATAGGGCTTGTGCCGAGAACGTCACTGCTCAGAGAGTATTCGGTGTATAAGTAAGGAGCATTTTGAGTAGGAATGCCTGCCGCAGCACAATCAAATTTGTCTAACTTTTGTAAACTAACTTTGCTTTGATTGCAATTCAGTGCCCCAGCGGGGCACCAGCTCGTTTTCCATCCCGAGAGCGTCTAAGACTTTCATGACGATGAAGTCTACGAGGTCTGAGGTGCTCTTCGGCTCGTGGTAAAAAGCCGGGCACGCCGGCAGGATTATAGCGCCGGCACGCCGCAATGCAAGCATGTTTTCGAGGTGAACTGTGCTTAGAGGTGTCTCTCTCGGCACGAGCACGAGCCGCCGTCCCTCCTTGAGGCAAACCTCCGCAACCCTCGTGATAAGCGTCGCTGAGATGCCAGCGGCGATGCAGCCGAGCGTCTTCATACTGCATGGCACGACCGCGGTGCCGTCGTATTTAGCAGTGCCGCTGCTAACCTCCGCCGTCAATTCAGCGTTTTCATAAACCCGTGACGCAAGCCCGTAAACGTCCTCGATCTTAAAACCTGTCTCCAAGGGTATCAGCTTTTTTGCAGTATTTGAAACTATAAGGATGGTCTCTGCCCGCTCTTTCAGCACCTCCAGCAGCCTGATCCCGTAAATCACGCCGCTTGCGCCCGTAATTGCCACTACTATCCTCATTTACCTTGCCTTCACAATTTAAAAATCAAAAAGTTGAAAATCAGAACATGTCGTTCATATCGACCCATTCAGGGAACCAGCGGTATTCTTCGACTTTTGCTGCCTTCAGTCCTTTGAATGTTGCTCTTGCGAGCTCTATTTTGCCTTTTCGCCGGTAAAGCGTCGCAAGTCTCTTGCTTTCGAGCGTCGTCAAGAGCTCGTCGAGTTTTTCGTCACCTATGCCGAGTTCTTCCTTAAGGTCGTTACGGTGCATGTAAAGTCCGGGGTTCACCTTGTAGTTCTCGGCGAGCGTCCTCAGCACGTCGTCCTCGGCGACGCTACGCTCCTCTGCAGCCTCGCTACTTACGGTGCCATAGTAGCCGACGGTAACTGGCACTTTCAGCTCCTCGTGGACTTTACGACGGGGCGGGCGTAGCGCCTCCGCCCACGCTCTCAGCCCAAACCTGAAGATCACGAGCTTCATGATGTCCGTTGTCGTCGGGGCAAGCTGCCCTATTTTCCCGTTGCGGACGAAGGCTTCAACTGGGTAGAAACGGGTGACGCCGTCGCCGCCCATGCATTGTGTCGCGTCCTCGAAGACTTTAAACGCAAGGTCGGCGTTGAAGCAGCGGGCAGCCGCCACCTCGATTATTGGCTCCTTGCCGAGGTCGAAGAGGTAGGCGGCGTGATACGTCATGAGGCGGGCGGCATGATACCGCATGAACATGTCCGCCACTTTGAATTGATTCGTCGGGAGGGCGAGCGTCGGCTGCCCGAACTGAATACGGCGGCTCATGTGGAAAACTGCGTAGCGCAGCGCCTCCCGCATACAGCCGAGAGGGACAGCAGACGCCAAAAGCCGCTCGTAGTTTGCCATGGTCATGAGGGCGCGCCAGCCCTCGCCCTCACCGCCGAGCATGCGGTCTGCGGGCACTCGCACGCCGTCGAGGTCGAGGTAAGCATTGTAAATGTTGTCGAAGCCCATGAGCTCGTTGACTCGCTCGACGTGGAAGTTCTCCGCCTCTCGCTCGACGACGAATATGCTGAGATGGTTGTGCCGCCGCACTGCTTCGGGCTCGTCGCTCGTCCTCGCAAGAACGAAATAAACGTCGGAGACGCCGACGCCGCTTATGAAACGCTTTTTGCCCTCCAAGATATATTCGTCGCCCTCTTTGCGGGCGACAGTCTCAATGGCAGCGGCGTCGTTCCCGACGTAAGGTTCGGTTACTACCAACGCTCCGATGAGGTCGCCACGTGCCATTTTCGGCAAAAGTTCCTCCTTTAAGGCGTCGCTGCCATGCTTCAGCAGCATATATTCGTCACACAGGTGCACGACGCAATGCATGCCTGCCAAACTCACTCTCGAAAGCTCTTCTAAGACTATGCAAGAGCCGGTGAATCCTGTTTCTGGGGAGCCGCCGTATTCCTCCGGAATTATCGTGCCGAGCCAGCCTCGCTTCCCAGCTTCCTTTATTAGTTCTACAGGGTATTTGCGCCGCCACACCAACTCTTGCGCATGTAGCGTGAGTTCGTCTGCAAAACGCTCAGCTTCATCCGCTAACGCCCTCTGAGCGTCGTTCCACCACGGTAGCTTCTCCATCAAGCATCCCCTATTTAGCAGTGCTGGCGCCGTGTCGGAATTAAGCACGTCCGGCGCCGCCAAATGGCATATCCTATTTTCTCCTATATTTGTAAAATATGTTGCAACTCCCCTCTCTCGAGACCATACAGGGTCCGACAGGGCTCTCAGGAGTGCACCGCTTTGCAAACAACGGGCACTCTTCAGGGTATATCAAACCTCGCAGAATCTCGCCGCAGCGGCAGCCCGTAGGCTCTTTAAACTCTGCTTTGCGCTCCAACAGCTCCTTAAGTTCGTCCTCAAAAGCTTTCGAGGCGTCATGCTCCTCAAAACTACGGCGTAGCGAGAGCCCGCTCTCTGGAATTTCAGGGAGCCCCCGCCATTTTGTATCCACGACGCTGAACACCTCCCGCATCATATTTTGCGCCTTGACGTTGCCATCCGCCCTAACAACCCTTGAATATTCGTTTTCGACCTCGCACCGCCCCTCTTTTATCTGCCGTGCGAGCATGTAAATGCCCATCATCATGTCTAAAGGCTCGAAGCCCGCCACCACCTGCGGCACTCTGTATTTTGCGGAAATGCGCTCGTAGGGTGTAGTTCCAATGATCGTGGAAACGTGCCCCGGGTTTATGAAGCCGTCGATGCGCAGCTCGCCGAGCCTTAGCAGAGCTTCCATTGCAGGCGGTATCAGGCGGTGCGCAGAGAGCACGTAGAAGTTTGGCGGCGTCTCGCTTAAAAGGGCGGCGGCAGTCGTCGGCGCCGTCGTTTCAAAACCAACAGCGAAGAACACGACGTCCCGCTGCGGCTCCCGCTTCGCAACCTTTACAGCCTCCTCGACGCTGTAAACGATGCGGACATCGCAGCCTTCCGCACGAGCGTCCAAAAGCGAGCCACCCACCGACGGAACCGGCGCCATGTCGCCGAACGTCACCACGGTCTTTCCACAGCGAGCTAACGTCGTCGCCTGCGCTATCTCAAAAGGCGTGGTCACGCAGACCGGGCAGCCGGGACCCTGCCGCACCTCCACGCCCACGCTGCTGAAAAGTTCGTCAAGCCCGAAACGCACAAGAGTGTCTTGGTGCGTCCCGCAAACGTGCATAACTCTTATGTCCAAGTTCATCTCCTTAAGCCGTTCCACAATTTTCTTCGCAACGCCCGAATCCCTAAACCTGAACAACATCTCCCGATCACGGAGCTGCTGCGGCTATGTCAAGAAAGCAATGCATTCTTGAATTCCGCCAACCCTTCGCCGCTTTTTGCGTTTGTGAGGAAGATCTTGCCGTTCGGCGAGATTTTGCGGAAGTCCTTGACAACGGTTTGCGGCTCGACGCCGACGAATTCCGCTAGGTCTATTTTGTTAAGCACGACGATGTCCGCAAGCTGGAAGATGAGGGGATGTTTGCGCACGATGTCGTCGCCCTCCGTTACTGAAATCACAACGACTCTTTTCTCGGCGCCCAGCGGGAAGTCCGCAGGACAAACTAGATTCCCAACGTTTTCTATGAAGAGTACATCTATTTCGCTCAAGTTGAAATTTTCAAGGGCGTGGAGCACGAGATGAGAGTCAAGGTGGCACTGCTTCCCGGTGTTTATGTTCTTTGCGGGAATGCCGTGCTGCACGAGACGCTGGTAGTCACAGTCACCTGCCACGTCGCCGGTGATTGCGGCGCAGCGCACACCCTCCGCCTTCAGCATGTCCACAAGCTGCTCGATGATAGTGGTCTTCCCAGAGCCCACGCTACCCATGATGTCGAACGCTCGGACGCCGCTACGTCTTAACAGCTCACGAACCTCAGCCGCCAGCTCCTCGTTCCTTCTTAAAATGTCCTTTTCCAGCGATATTACTCCAGAGCCGCCGTGCATCTTCTTACCCCCGCTTCAGTTCCCCCGCACAGGGCAACAATCCTATCTGGCTCACGAGGCGTGGAGGAAAAGCGGGCCGGGAGGGATTTGAACCCCCGACCAACAGGTTAAGAGCCTGCCGCTCTTCCGGGCTAAGCTACCGGCCCTCAAGGAACTTAAGAGCTTTGCTATTATTGATAGTGGCACTCGAAGTATTTAAATCTTCGTTCCTCCAGCAGCCCTGAGTTCCCTCTACTTCCCTGTCATCCCGCCAAATCCTCCACAGATAGAAATAAAAATGGGTTAAAGCTCGCATCCAACTCGCCAGCCCTCGTGGATCGCCTCGAGGATTTTACGAGGCTCGACGCAGTCGCCGACTTCCACAAACTTCACTTTGTCGTGGAGCGAGCGCTGAGGCTCTTCGTTGCGTCGCATTCCCACAGCAAGGACGACCGTCGCCGCCTCTATCTCTCGCTGTTCCCTGCCACCGTTGGCTTCGACGACGACGCCCCGGTCCGTCACGCTTTTGAGTTTCGCAGACGTCACGATCTGGATGTTCGGCGTCTCTCTGAGTCTCTTCACCACGGTCCATCTCGTTGTCGGTCCGATGTCTTCGGCGATTCTTTTCTTCATCTCCACAATCGTAACTTTTTTGCCCCGAGCCGCGAGGAACTCGGCAGTCTCACAACCGACCATCCCACCACCGACGACCACGACGCTCTCGCCAACTTTCTCGTCCGGAACTCTCCCTGCAAGGAGGTCCACAGCGGTGAAGACGCTCTCGCCAAGGCGTTCTGCGACGCCGTCCGCCTCCGGGATTGCTGGTGAGGCGCCGACTGCAACCACAAGTTCGTCGTAACCATCCCCCCGCATCAGCTTCAAAATCTCCTCTGCGGTCGCCTTCCGCCCGGTTTCTACGGCGATGCCCAGCTTTTTCATTTGTGTAGTCAAATACTGAATAATGTTGTTTATCTCAGACTTGTAAGGAGGGACTGCCGCCAAAAGCAGGTTGCCGCCGAGCCTCTCGTCCTCCTCCAAGATTTTAACGTCATGCCCCCGCAACCTTAAAACACGGGCAGCCTCCATGCCTGCGGGTCCGCCGCCGACTATTAACACTTTTTTCGTCTTCTCCACTCTCTTCAACTTCTCAGCAAGCTCGAACTCCCGCCCGACTTCGGCGTTCAGCGAGCACGTAATCGTGGCTTCCGAACGAGGGTCCGCAAGAGCGAGCATGACGTTGTCGAAGCAGCGGCAGCAGCCTATACACATCCTTATCTCGTCAAAACGCCCCTCCCTCGCCTTGTTCGGGAAATACGGGTCTGCAAGGAAAGCTCTTCCCATCGCAACGAGGTCCGCCCGCCCCTCCTTGATGATGTTGGCGGCGAGCTTCACGTCGTTGATGCGACCCACTGTGGTCACGGGAATGCTCACAGCTTCTTTCATCGCCTCTGCAAGATGCACGAACGCTCCACGCTCCACCGACATCGGCAGCATCGGAATCGGTGACTCGTGCCAGCCCGCCCATGCGTGAATTATCGAAGCCCCAGCTTCCTCTGCCCTTTTCGCAATTATCTTCGAGTCCTCAACGGAATTACCTCCCGGCAGGTATTCATTGACGCTGAACTTGAAGGAAATCGGGAACTTGTTGCCGACCTTCTCTCTCATTCGCTGGATGATTTCCACGACGAACGTCGCACGGGCAGCAGCGTCGCCGCCGAAACGATCCGTGCGCTTGTTCGTGAGCGATGAGAGGAACTGGCTGATGAGGTAGCCAGTGCTGCCCATGAGTTCGACAGCGTCGAAGCCTGCACGCTTCGCACGAAGGGCGGCGTCTGCAAATTTATTGATGATAGCCTCTACTTCTTCGGTTGTCAGCTCACGAGGAGTTTCCTTCGTGTATCTTGAGGGTATGGGTGAGGGGGCAACAGGCTGTGTCCCCGTGATGTAAGAGCGGGAATAACGACCGCCGTGCGCAAGTTGCAGCGACGCAACAGCGCCCTCCGCCTTTATGGCTTCCGCTAGTCTCTGCAACCCCGGAATGAATTTGTCGTCGTCCACGAGGAGGTCATGCGGTCCGAGCCTCCCAACAGGCGAGTCTACGCAGGAAGCCTCGACGGTAATCATCCCGGCGCCGCCCTTCGCCCGTTCGGTATAATACGCAATCATGCGCTCAGTGACGAAGCCGTCTCTCGTGGCAAAGCCCGTCCCCATCGGCGCCATCACAATCCTGTTCCGCAGCTCTGCATCTCCAATCTTTATCGGCTCAAAAAGAGCCGCTACTTCATCCGGAACCAAGAGAGCACCTCCTTTCACCCAGAGATTAATCTAGGTTATCTTTCACAATCATTAAGAAAACTTGTGGTGTTGAGGGGCAGACGCTTTGGAGCTGGCAATTTCGTCCATTTCGGGGGCGCAATAATCGTAGCCGTCGCAGTTCCCTTACCATGCCTCTCGCAGAAAGCCTCGTAGGGCGGGATGCGGCGGGTATGGAGAGCGGTGGTGATGAGACTTAACTCATCTCTCCATACCCATATCCATTGTATATAACAAAAATATAGATATAGTTGGCGGTGATG
>NZ_JBMXYC010000031.1:0-31551 GCF_053996935.1 Candidatus Alkanophaga liquidiphilum | reverse complement strand
CTTAATGCCCCCTCTCACGCCGTGAACAGGAATGCGAGCCCAATACTTAGCGAACTTATTGTTAGTTCGCCGAATATCCATCAGGTCTTTTCTTATAACAAGGGGATATTCCTCATTGGGGTCAATTTTCCTGTATGTTCTCTTCCCTTGCTGCTTCGTAGCAGAATAAACACCTCTATCTTCTCCCATCTTTAGGAAGTGCTGGAAATTATCATACTCCCGATTAAGTAGCTCAAGCTTCCTCCTTGTCAGACCTACGAGCTTGCACCTGATGGTCTTTGTTATCTCTGTTTCCATTATTCTTTATACAAACTTTGAAGTATAAAAACTCAACTCCCAAACTCCCTCCCCTATCTCAACCCTAAAGGTATGAGCTCTCTTAGCGACATTCTGTAAAAAAAGGATGTGCCGAATCGGGAAATTCCTGTCAATTCTTGCATCAAGATTAATATGAAGTTCAGTATGCTTAATCTTGGGCATCTGCTCCTCAACGCCCTCATCCATGAAGCTCACCGCAGAACGGAACAAATACAAACTCGAAAATGAGCCTCGCATACCCCACGTAGGGAATTCTGAACTTCGCAACGCCGATGACCCACTCGGGACGCACAGGCTCGATCCCTAGGAGCGCCTGGTCGTAGGTCGGATTGGTTAAATTGTTGTCGCCCTTCGTAATATAGCCGGCGTGCGGCGCTGGCGGTCCGCCCTCCCACATAGGCTCGCCAGCTTCAACCCAGCGTATCGCCCTGTGTATGATTATTGGAGAGACTGAGGAAAGCCCGTTTGGTCGATATATTATCACGTCGCCGTAGTCGCCGAAGGACTTATATCCGACCTCTTTGCCCTCCTCTTTGGTTATGATTTCCGTGCGGCTCGGCGCCTGCACGAACACGAGGTCGCCGACGTGGATGTGCGGTAGCATGCTCTCTGATTCGACAGCAAACGCAATCCGCCAAGTGCCGGTTAACGCATAGCCGATGCTTGCAATCACCGCCACTATCAGAACTGCGACGGCGATATCCCTTAATAATCCAATAGCAAAAGCTTTCGCCTTCTGCAGCGGCTCGGCTTCTTTAGTTGCCTCTGGCGCCTCACTCTTTGTCCCTGACGCCTTACTCTTATCCCCCATACGCCGACACCTTTATAGTTCTCCCTTCAACTACGCTTTCCTCATCTACATGCACTTCTTTCTCCACTTCCCAAATGAAAGTATTGTTCTCGACACGCCCGACTCTCAGCACGTAAGGCTCGGCAATGACATCGAACTTCGTATATTCGGGGCAGCTTGGCGTCCCTTCTGTAGAGTAAGGAACGACGAACTCGAAAGTCCCGTTTGAGATGACTTGCTGGGCATAAACGAACGTCCTACCCGCGTTCGTCGTAACGTTCGTGCTTAGCTCCACGACGCTTCCGACGGAGGCATTCCCGACGATTTTCGCACCTTTAACATATTCAAAAACCTTCACGAACTTTATTTCCTTCTGTTGCGTCTCATTGCCACTGCTGACCGTGAAAGTCACAACCGTGGACGGCGACTCGTGGACAAGGCGGAAATGCCGCAGCGGCTCAATGTAGGTATTGCCGTATAAAAGGCTGCTGCCATCGAGAACGTGCAGCCTTGCAATTGTCGTGCGGAAGTATTTTTCCGTAGCCATGAGCCTTACGCCTTCTTCGGTCTGCACAGCAGAGAGGTAACCGCTTTCATCATTCGCCCAAACGGTCATCGCATTGAACTTGTTGTAAAAGGCGTTCCAGACGTCAGCCATCATGAAGTCTGTGACGACGTAACGCACGTCGAGCGTCTCAGCAATCTTGACGGAATTTTCCTCGGTGAAGTTTATAAAGAAGACGCAGGCGCCGGGCTTATTTCTCTGATGCGGACCGCCGATGCCTTGCTGGAAGGGGTTCGCCGTCGGAATTCGGTGCGCAATCCTCGTAATCCAGTGCCCGTAGTCCCACCAGCTCATCACCGAGTATGTGCCGTTCGGATACTTGTAATCCTCGCCGGTGGGCGGCGGCTCGTAAAACTGGTAGTAAAAGTCGGTGTAGTTGAGAGCGGGCGTGATCTGCTCCGGCGTGTTCTCCCGCATCCAGCTCAACGCCTCATACCAGTCATAGCTCGGACCGCCGCTTCTCCTCGCCTCTACTAAGGACTGGCAAAGTGGTGGGCACACTATTATCAGCGCTAGGAGCAATGCAACCAAGCAGACCGACAGCGTCGTGACGAGCTGCGACCTCTCAAGCGTGGGCTGCTCTCGAATGAGGAACGTTCCGAAAATCAAAGCCACTAGAGCTATGACGAGAGCGGGAAGACCGCTTAAGACGCTCGTCAGGAAAGCCGTAACCTCATCGGGCTTCTGATATTTGCTAACGGCGACAAGAATTATGACGAGCGTCATGAGCGTCGTGAGCACTTCGGGCGTGAAGTATTTTCGAAGCGTGGCTGCAAGGCGTGGAACCTCAGGCGGCTTTCCTTCGCTCGTTCTTGTGGTTTTTGCAGCGGCTCTTGGTTTTCTGATAGTTCCACCTTTGACCGCCCTTGCTTTTGCCTTACCCTTCACCTTTATGAGCCCAGTAGCCGGCATGCCGAGCTTTGAAACAACGCCGACGAGCCAAGCCGAGAAGCCGCCGCAGAGAATTGCGGCGTTTACTGCGTAGTAGGCGGCGAAGCGGTTCTGCCCGAACATCGCGTAAAGCATGATGAGGCTCCAAGTGAGAAGCGTAAGCTCGCCCAGCGGAAAATCTCGTTTCAAGAATTTACGGGATGCCTCGTAGCCGATGATGCCCATGCCGAATAATGCAACGAAGAAAGTTGTCAGGAACCACTGCCAAACCTCACCGCCCGCCCACACGTTTTGAAAGTCGTAAATCTTCCCGGTGTAGGGGTTTCTAAGGTGCGTGGGATGCACCTCGGCAATCGTCAGCGCCCCGCCTCTCGGGCTGAAAATATTGAAGCCGCCAACGATCTGCTTGTAGAGCGACGGCGCCGCAACGTTAAGAGCAACAATGCCCACAATCGCAATGGCACCGAGCGCCAGCGGATACGCAAGCACATCGAACTCCCGCCGCCGTAGCCCCACAGAAACGCCGCTCATTAATAGCGTGCCCACCGCCCCTATGAGTGGGGAATAAACGTGGAACCCCGTCAGACATCCCGGGTGCAAGAATGGCGAGATTATTATCGCAGCGATTAAAAACGTCGGGACTCCGACCACGCCTAGGTATTCAGCGCTGCCGCTACGCAAATGCTCTGCAACGTGCAAAACAATAAGGCAAACAAAGGCGACGAACACAAATAGGAGTCCGCCTCGCCAACCAAGAATGTAAAGACCGAGCCAGATACCTGAGAGCGCCGTGTGCGTCCAAGTCTTGCGGAAGCGTCGCCACGTCGTCTTTAGTCCGAACAACAGGCGGGAGCCGAAGCTCGTGGCAGACCTGAAACCGCCTTGGAAGCTCTCGCAAAGACTCTCAAAATTCACGCCTTCCGCCTTTGCGGCTCGCAGTGCTAAAATGAAGTATAGCATGAAAATCGTTGAAAAAAGAGTCTCCATGACATGGTGGTCGGTGAAGCCGAGGATGCTCCTCGTGAGAAACTGTCCAGGGATCGCTGCGACGAGAAATGCGGAAAGCACGCCTGCGAGCCTGTTTCCGAACACCTCCCGTGCGATAAAGTAAACGGGAAGGACTGTCAGCGCCCCGAGAACCGCGGGATAAAACGCGGCTATGGTCTCGATGCCGTGCTGTCCGAGAGTCGCATACGGGTTGCCAAAGCCCAACAGCCAGATGATAAATGAGAGTAACCAGTCAAAGAGCAATGCGAACGGCACGTATGAGCCATGCGGGTAGAAGGTGAAAGCATCAAAAATGATACGGTGCGGGAAATGCTCGAGTGTGCTTTCGACGAGCCGCATGTTATACCAAGGGTCGTTGCCGCCGAAACGCACGAATTCCGGCGTGAAGACGCTCTCATATGGCAAAGCCACCCTTATCCAGAGGGCCAAAGCAAAAGCCGCCGACACCAAAACGGCTGCGAACAAGCTCGCTTTACCCTCCCCACTTAACAGAGCAAAACGCTCTTCCAAGGATTTAAAGGCTTTCATCCCTGCGAGCCCCCAAATCACATCCTAACGACATTTACTTAAACCTTTTTCTTTGCACTACATCACGCAGCGTCGTAACGCTTTCAGCAAACTTTATTTATCCAATGATAAAACGGTGTAGCCGATGCGTTTGAGTATTTTTCACGATGCGAGGAGTCGAGGCGTGCTTTCTGCGGTGAGCGCTGCACTCGAAAAGACTTACGGGCTCGAAACACGGGAAACTTTGGAGAAGGCGCCGCTGGACAAAGCACTTAACACAAGAAGAAGGCAGTTTAATGCCTCCATCCTTTTGAGCACGTTGGCAAAGGAGGCACACCGCCCCTTTCTCTGGATACTCTCTTCGGACATTTACGTAAAGGGCATGAACTTCGTGTTCGGAGTCGCTCTGTTCGGCGTCGGTGCCGTGCTTTCCACATACCGCCTTGATTCCTTAGACCTCGTGCGCAAAGAGGCTATCCATGAAATGGGGCATGTTTTAGGGCTGAGTCACTGCGAGAATGAGTGCGTCATGCAATTCTCAAACTCCGTGGCAGAAGCCAAAATGAAACCGAGCAAGCTTTGCAGCAAATGTAAAAATAAACTTGAGAAGATGTTGTCGTCGCTGAGCTTTGATTAGCCGGCGGCGGAAGGAATTAGGGAAAAAACAAGTCATTTTCCTTTAAACTCTGGCTTCCTGCCCTCAATAAAAGCATTGACAGCTTCCTTGTGGTCTTCGGTGTGGACGAGCTGATACTGCATCCGCGTGACGAATGCGAGAGCGGTGTCCACGTCCGTCCAAAGCGCAGTGTGCATCGCCCTTTTTATGACGCCTATCGCCTTCGTCGCACCTTCGGCGAGACGTCTCGCAAGGTTCATAGCTTCTTCCATGAGCCTGTCTGCGGGCACTACACGCTCGACGAGCCCGATGCGTTCCGCCTCCCGTGCGTCGATGAGGTCACCGGTGAAAGACATTAATTTCGCCCGCCCGAGCCCGATGAGCCGCGGCATCAGCCAGACGCCAACTTCAGGCGTCAGTCCCATCCGCACGAAAAACTGCCCGAGCCTCGCTTCCTCCGATGCTATTCTGATGTCGCATGACATCATTAGGTCCAGACCGGCGCCGACGGCGTAGCCGTTCACTGCCGCAATCACTGGCTTGTCCATTTTCACTATCTTCTTGTAAGCGTCCATCATACGCTCAAAGTATTCCGTGAACTCGAATGGACTCAGTTCTGAAAGCGGTGCTATGTCCTCGCGCACGTCTCCGCCGGCGCAAAACGCCCGCCCCTCGCCAGTAATGACTATCGCTCTAACTTCCTCATCCTTCGAAATCTCGTCTAAAACCTCGACGAGCTCGTCCCCCATCTTCGGGTTCAAGGCGTTCAGCTTATCGGGACGGTTCAGCGTTATGACCGCAACGCCTCCCTCCTTTTTAACTTTCAAAGTCTCGTATCCCATGCGCAACTCTTATGAGGCGATTAATAATTAAGTTTCGTCATTCTCTCCGCAAGCGTGCCACTAATCAAAAAAGCAGTTTAAGCCCTCCGCGTCAACTTTGTATTATGCAGAAAGTGGGCGTTTTGGTAGTGTCTTACGGGGCAAGAGCCGCCGCTGTCATCGACGCTCTCAAGAGGAGCGAGGAGTATGACGTTCGTGTCTACGTAGTGGACAAGCAGAGGAATCCGTTCAATGCGGAGCTTGCGGAGGCGCACGCCGTCATCCCGGACCTCGATGTGGACGCTATTCTCAAGTTCGCAGAACGCCACAAGGACGTTTTAGATTTTGGGATAGTTTGCCCTGAAGGTCCGATAATCGAGGGTGTCCGTGACGTAATCGAAGAATGCCTTAAAATCCCGATGATTTGTCCGACGAAAGAATTTGCGCTCGAAGGCAGCAAAGCAAGACAACGCCTCCTCCTTGCAGAGGTGGCGTCTGAAGCGAACCCAGAATTCAAAATCTTCCGCCGCTTTGAATTTAAAAGCGTTACCGAGGTAAAAGAGGCGTTGTGGAGGTTCCTTGACGAAATCGGGGACGACGTAGCAGTGAAACCCGATAGACCTGCGGCGGGAAAAGGCGTGGGCGTCTTCGGCGAGCACTTCCACAACCGGGAACAACTCTTTGAGCACTTCCTCTCAATCTTCGAGACGAGCGACGTAGTCGTCGAGAAGAGGCTTGAGGGCGAGGAATCGAGCTTTCAGGCGTTCTGCGACGGTCGTAGGTTGGAGCCGCTGCCGGAAACTCGAGATTATAAAAGGGCGTTCGACGGCGACTTCGGACAGAACACTGGCGGCATGGGTTCATACAAGGACGTCAGCGACCTCCTGCCTTTCATGGAACCATCGGACCGAGAGCGTGAGCTTGCGCTCGTCGAAAAGATTTTCAAGGCGCTGAAGGGCGACGGGCGTAACGAGGGCTTAATAGGCATACCGTTCTACGTGGCGTTCATGCATACTGCTGAGGGCCCGAAAATTCTGGAAATAAATAGCAGACCCGGCGACCCCGAAATCCAAAACATCCTTCCGATAATGCGCTCTGACTTCGTGGAGCTGTGCTTCCGCATGCTTGAAGGGAGTCTCCAAAGGATAGAGTGCGAGCGGCGGGCGACCGTCGTGACGTATGCGGTACCACTGACATACGGCGGTTACCGCACGAAATATACCGGCGATTCGAAGGTAGACCTCAGCGGCGCTTACAAGCTTAAGGAGAAATACGGGGACGACGTCCGCATTTACCCGGGGGCGATGGAGCTTCGGGACGACGGCTGCACGTATGCGCTGCGTTCTCGGGCGGTGTGCATCGTGGGCGTCGGCGAAGACCTACAGGCGGCGAGGGAAATCTCACTCGACGGCATCAGAAACATAGATGGGCCTCTATGGAACCGGTGGGATATTGGCGCGGAATGGCATATCAGAAATAGCGTTAAGAGGATGCGAAAGCTCAGAGCCCATGGAGAAGGCATCATAAGACCTATACGGTAACGAACGCTGCTGTCCTGTTGTGCGCAGATAATAGCTCGCTCAATCCAGTGGCTGCCTAATCCGCAAACCTGTGTAGCCCGTATTTTCTCGCAATTTCCAGTGCCGCCTTATATTCACTTATTTTTATGGAGCGACTCAATTCCTCGTATTCATACGCTTTGAACATCGGGCGGTATTGCGCCATAATGTTCACGTATGTGTTCCTTGAGATTTCCTCGGCGATGAACCGCATGACCTCCTCGGTGCCCGCAAGCCCATTCGGCAATACTAAATGCCTTATTATGAGTCCCCGGTAAGCGATGCCACGCCCATCCACCTTCAAATCGCCGACTTGCCTGTGCATTTCCTTCACCGCCCGCTTGCAAACCTCCCAGTAGTCCTCGGCGTTGGAATACTTCTTTGCGTTCTCAGCACTGCTGTATTTCATATCTGGCATATAAATGTCGATTATGCCGTCAAGGAGCCTCAGAGTCTTCACCGACTCATAACCGCCACAGTTGTAAACCAGTGGGACCTTAAGCCCCCGTTCCGCTGCTATTTTAACCGCCCTTAGGATTTGCGGCACGAAGTGCGTCGGCGTCACAAAATTAATGTTATGGCAGCCCTGCCTTTGTAGCGAAAGCATGCCCTTCGCCAGCTCTTCCTCGCTCATCACACGCCCGTAGCCCAGATGGCTGATTTCGTAGTTCTGGCAGAAGACGCAACCGAGGTTGCAGTTCGTCAGGAAGACCGTGCCGGAGCCGAAGATGCCAACGAGCACGCTTTCCTCACCGAAGTGTGGGTGCATACTCGAAGCCACAAGCTCCTCCGCCGAACGGCAGTAGCCACGTTCACCCTCGAGACGGTTCACGCCACACTCCCGGGGGCAAAGCTCACAATGCCTCAGAACCGCAAACAGTGTTTCTATTACATCGTCGAGCTTCCCGCTCTCCAGCGCATCAAGGTATAACGGACGCCTCTCCATCTCTGGAATTGGGGTGGAAGGTAAAAATTAGTGTGACGGCTTGATGTTGGCAGAGTGCTACGGGAATATTTTTATCGAAGCGAAGGTCGTCGCCACGAGTATGAGCACCGCCGCAATGCCCACGGGCAGGATGTGTGTAAAGAAGAACGAGCGCATCTCCGGCTTCGGCACGACTTTGAACTCGCCGCCCTGCTGCGTCACTTCGACTTTGTCATACATGAACGGCATGAGCACAGTGAATATCATCAAGCCCCAGAAGCACAGTAACCCGATGAACGCCACCCAGCCCGCCATTCGCCAGCGGAGCCACCTCCGCTCCTCCTCCGCCCTTTTGGGCCACGCCTTCGCCACAATGTCCCCCTTTTGCTCCTCCATTCTCACCCCTCCTGCCGGTAATTTTCATGTTTTATATATAAATATTTTGTTGTTAGCGTCGAACAGCCGTCTCTGCACGCATGACATCGTTGAATCATGACGTTGCATCAAGCAACTCTTTTATATACATATTTATGGATTTTACACCTATCTTTCCAGTCCTAACTGCGATGATGGCATCTGCTGCGGCTTTTGCGGCTTGCATCGTCGTTATGTAAGGTATGTTGAAATCAATGCACAATCGTCGAATCTGGTAGCCGTCGCGGTGCGACTTTCGGTCGGTCGGCGTGTTTATCACGAGCCTCACCCCTTCGCCGCCTGCACCCGCACCGCTCCGTATCACGTCAAGGATGTTCGGGCTGCCCTCCTGGATTTTCTTCAGCGGCGTCGCTTTTATTCCGCATCTCTCCAAAAACTTTGCGGTTCCCCGAGTCGCTAGTATCGAAAGCCCGGCAGCCTGAAACTTCTTAGCGACTTCCACAATCTCAGGCTTATCCCTGTCGCATACTGAGATGAAGACAGTGCCGTCGAGCGGGAGTGGATTCTCAGCGGCGAGCTCCGCTTTGAAATACGCACGCCCGAAGTCGGCGTCCACGCCCATGACCTCGCCCGTACTTTTCATCTCCGGTCCGAGGAGCGTGTCGCTGCCGCTGAACTTCGAGAACGGCAGCACCACCTCTTTTATGCAAACATGCTTCATTTCCCGCTCGCTTACTTCTTCAAACCTCAGCTCTCTCAGCTTACGCCCTACCATAACCTTTGCGGCGAGCTTCGCCAGTGGAATGCCCGTGGCTTTTGAGACGTAGGGGACTGTCCTTGAAGCTCGTGGATTGACCTCGAGGACGTAAACGACACCGTCTTTAAACGCCATCTGGATATTCAGTAAGCCAACGGTGTTAAGAGCAAGCGCTATTCTCCTCGTGTAGTCTTTTATGGTCTTTAAGGTTTGCTCGTTGAGGGATTGCGGCGGGATGACGCAGGCGGAGTCGCCGGAGTGGACGCCCGCCTCTTCTATGTGCTCCATAACCGCCCCGATGAGAACGTCGTCGCCGTCGCAAACCGCATCCACGTCTATCTCGGTGGCGCCCTCCAAAAACTTATCTATGAGGACAGGACGCTCGTTCGAGACCTGAACCGCCTCTTCAATATACTTGCAAAGCTCCGCCTCATCATGCACGATTTCCATGGCTCTGCCGCCGAGCACGTATGACGGGCGGACGAGCACCGGATACCCGATTTTTGCAGCCTCACGCACCGCCTCTTCTAACGACGTTGCATACCCGCTTTCCGGTTGCGGAATGTTCAGGCGGCGCAGAAACTCGCTGAACTTTCTGCGGTCCTCCGCCATGTCTATCATCCCCGGCGGCGTCCCTAAAATCTTCGTTGGCAGCCGCAAACGCTTAAGCTCACGCTCTAACGGCAACGCCAAGTTTATGGCGGTTTGCCCGCCAAACTGCACGAGCACGCCATCGTATTTTTCCTTTTCGATGATGTTAATCACTTCTTCAAGCGTAATTGGCTCGAAGAAGAGCTTGTCCGAGGTATCAAAGTCCGTCGAGACGGTTTCAGGGTTGTTGTTTATGATGTGCGCCTCGATGCCCTCCTCCTTCAATGCAAGGACGGCATGCACCGTGCAGTAGTCGAACTCAATGCCCTGCCCTATTCTTATCGGTCCTGAGCCGATTATCAGGACTTTTTTGCGGTTTGAAGTTTTTAGTTCGCACTGTGTTTCATAGGTAGAATAGTAGTAGGGTGTTTGTGCTTCAAACTCCGCGGCGCACGTGTCAACCATCTTGAACGTGGCGATGATGCCCTTTCTGCGGCGGAGGTCGCTTATCTCCTCGCGACGCCGCCCTGTGATTCTCGCAATCCGCTCGTCGCCGAAGCCGAGCCGCTTCGCTCTCCGCAAATTGCCCTCCAAGTCCTTTTTGAGGAGCTTTTCCATCTCCACGATGTTCTTCATCTTCTCGATGAAGAATGGGTCTATGTTCGTAAGTCCTGAAATCTCCTCGACAGAGAAGCCACGCTGCAGCGCCTTGTAAATCACAAAGATGCGTTCGTCCGTTGGGTTCTTTAACAGATGCCTTATTTCGCCGTCGCTCCAGTTCCCGTAACCTAAGTCTTTGTTTATGTCGAGCGAGCGGATTGCCTTCTGCAACGCCTCTTCAAAAGTTCTGCCGATTGCCATAACCTCACCGGTGCTCTTCATAAACGTCGTGAGCGTGCGGTCGGCATCTTTGAACTTGTCGAACGGCCACCTCGGAATCTTCACGACGACGTAGTCGATCGTTGGCTCGAAGCTCGCCGGCGTCTTCCCAGTGACCTTGTTCGGAATCTCGTCGAGCGTCAGCCCAATTGCAATCTTAGCGGCGACCCTCGCAATCGGGTAGCCCGTCGCCTTCGACGCCAGCGCCGACGACCTCGAAACACGGGGATTCACCTCGATCACGTAGTAACGCCCGTCAAGGAACGCAAACTGTATGTTACAGCCTCCCTCAACCTTTAACGCATCTATAATCTTGATGGCGGCGGAACGCAGCATTTGATGGTCCTCGTCAGAGAGCGTCTGCGACGGCGTCACCACGATGGACTCGCCGGTGTGAATGCCCATCGGGTCGAAGTTTTCCATGTTGCAAACCGTGATACATGTGCCTTTACGGTCCCGCATCACTTCATACTCAAACTCTTTCCAGCCTAGAACGCTTTCCTCCACGAGCACTTGATGGATTCTCGACGCCAGAAGGCCACGATGCACGATTGCCCGCAGCTCCTCAATATTGTGAGCGACGCCACCGCCCGTCCCGCCAAGCGTGTATGCCGGTCTTATTATCAGCGGGAAGCCAAGCTCCGCTGCCACCTCTTCCGCCTCCTCGACCGAATTCACTGCTTGGCTCCTCGGCACCGGCTCCCCGATACTCTCCATGAGCCCCTTGAAACGCTCCCTGTCTTCGGCGTTGTAGATTGCCTCGAGCGGCGTTCCAAGAACGCGGACGCCGTATTTTTCGAGGATGCCCATTTCCGCAAGCTCCGCTGTTATATTAAGGGCGGTCTGCCCGCCGAGACCTGCGATGACGCCGTCCGGGGTTTCTTCTCCTATGATTCTCGCCACGACCCACGGAGAAAGCGGCTCGATGTAAACGGCGTCCGCCATGTCCGGGTCTGTCATTATCGTCGCCGGATTCGAGTTCACTAAGACTACCTTCACGCCCTCTTCCCGTAACGAGCGACACGCCTGCGAGCCCGAGTAATCGAACTCGGCAGCTTGTCCTATCTGAATCGGTCCTGAGCCTATGATTAGCACTTTCTCTACGGTTTCGTCCTTCGGCACGCCTCCTCGTTTCTTACTTCCCTCCTCATCTATAAAAACATCGCTAAGAAACGCCTCGCTTTAAGAAGTTTATTGCTGCAAATTTCCCGCTTTAAGGAGAATTAAGGGAAGTGGTCTTTTATAATCTCCAAGAGCGTTCTACGCCGAGTTAACTATATACCGGTGGGTGCGCCCCTTGGCAACGGGCAGCAGATACCAAAGGTCACTCCTTCAGCCTATCTAATGCCCGCCTCACGTAGGGCAGTAAGGAGTGCTCAAGTTCGAGCTGGTGGAAGCCGGGGCGAGGTCCGCCACGCCTCGTCGCCCGGCAGATACGCACGTCGCCGATGGGGAAGCCACGCACCTTCGTGAAAATACCATGCGGGTCGAGCTTCCGCACCTCTTCTACAATCGCTTCCAAGGTCCCGGGCTCGCCCTCCACGAGCACGCCGTAGCACGTCTCTTTAACCGTTATATTTGCAAGCTCCATGCCAAGTATTCTGTTTACCACTTGAACCGGCGTTACTTTCGAGTCCGGAGATATGACGATCAAACGTGTCTCCATAGCTCGCAGGCGCATTTTGCACAGCGCCCCTTCACCTCCACAAGTGTTCATGTTTTTCCTTATTTTAAGAGTTTTGCCCATTAGTGTAATGGATAAAAAGCCACTTGGTGATGCGAGAACGAAGCTTCGTCCTGGCGATACTGCGTGGCGTAATTATGGGAAGTTTTATATCTTGCATAAGTAACGTAGAGGTGAGGGGCCGTAGCTCAGCCAGGAAGAGCGGGGGACTCCAGATCCCTTGGGCGTGGGTTCAAATCCTACCGGCCCCACTTTTCTATATTTCGCTGATGCATGCCACAAGGCTAAACAACGCCGGAAGCTTTAGTTACTCATTGGGTGATGCAATGAAAGTAAGCTTCTCTTCGATAGACATGCAGGACGACCCGAGGCGGTGGATGTTCGAGCTCGAAGACCTCGGCTTCGCAGGCTGGGAAATCATAGATGAGGGTCCGCAGAGCGTCTCGCTGATAATGAATGAGGTGAGAGAGCTTCATGAGACCACGAACCTCAAGCTCTCGCTCCACGCCCCGTTTTCCGACTTGAACATTGCGAGTCTGAACAAGCGCATCTGGGAGGAGAGCATCAGGCAGATAGCGGAGAGCATCGAACGAGCTTACGAGTTCATCGAGGAAGTTTGCGTCATCCATCCGGGTATCATATCGCCAGTGGCTTTCAAAACGCCTGAGAAGAGTAGGAAGAAGGCAGTTACGGCGATAAAAAGGATAAGTGAGTGTGCAAAGGAGCATGGGCTTTCAGTAGCTGTTGAGAATATGGGACGCATCATCCCGCTGCTTGGACAGCGTCCCGAAGAGCTTGCGGCGATGCTCGAAGCGGTCGGCGAGGATAATGTCGGCATCTGCCTTGACACCGGACATGCAAACACCACGAAGACACTCGAAGGCTTCTTGCGGCTGGGGGAGAAAATAATACACATGCATGCTAACGACAATCACGGCGACGACGACGACCATCTCGCGCTCGGCGACGGGAGCATAGACTGGGATAACGTGTTCCGCTCGCTCACGGGCTATAACGGCTGTGTGGTGGTTGAGGTTAACAGCTTAGAGGACGGCATAAAGAGCTTAGAGTTTTTGAGAGGGAAACTTGAATGATGGGGGCAGGGGTCGAGGAGGAACGGCGAGATGTAGGAGCATACGAGGTTTCGGTGGTGCTCCCCGCATACAACGAGGCTGACATGCTGGAGAGAGCGGTGGACGCCGTAGAAAAAGGACTTAGGGAGCTGGGTGTGAGTTTTGAGATAATAATAGCAGAGGACGGGAGCACCGACAGCACTTACGAAATTGCGAGGAGAATAGCAGAGGAGAAGGATTTCGTGCGGCTCCTGCATAGCGATTTTCGACTGGGGCGCGGCGGCGCCCTTAAGCGGGCTTTCAAGCTTGCAAGTGGCGAAACTCTTGTCTATCTCGACGTCGACCTCGCCACCGACCTCAAGCATTTGGAGGAGTTAATAAACTCGGTAAGACTCGAAGGCTACGACGTCGCCACCGGCTCAAGACTCCTGCCTGAGAGCAACGCCGCCCGCACGCGGAAGCGTAAGCTGATGAGCGTGACTTTCAACTTTTTGGTGCGGGTGCTCTTGCGTTCTGAGCTGCGGGACCACCAGTGCGGCTTCAAAGCCTTTAAAAAAAGTTCTTTGACGAAGATTTTGGGGGAGGTAAAGGATGAGCATTGGTTTTGGGACACTGAAATCCTCGTGCGGGCGCAGAGACGAGGCTTAAAGGTGAAGGAGTTCCCAGTGCGCTGGCGTGAGTCCAAAAGGAGTAAAGTTGAGACTTTGAAGGACGCTAAGAACATGCTTTTTTGCATACTGCGGCTGTGGCGGGAGCTTAATGCCTAAGTTTGAGTAGAGGGCGTTAAGAAATGGCGGTCAAGGAATTTTTCTGGCGTTACTACGTGGCGCCCATAATTTACGACACAGGCTACAACGTCGTGAACACCGCGACGTGGGCAGCGTTACTGCTGCTCGTTGCGTTCCTCGTTTATAAGCTGTTTAAGAAGTGGGGGATTGAGGCGGACGAGCGTTTTCTCTTGAGTCTGACGCCCTACGTGCTGACAGGCGTCTTCCTCAGAGTTGCCGAAGACGCCGAGCTCGTGCCGGCGCCGCACCGTTACTTCCTCGTATCTCCGCTGATTTGGCTGGAACTGCTGGCGGTGACGCTGCTCGTGCTTGCGGCGTGCGTCGTCACGACGGCGGCAAAAGCAGGAGGGCAGCTGTCTGTCGAGGAGCGGATGCGAGCGGTGGAAAAAAGATTTGGGGTTGTCGGCGTGGTGATTTGCGTCAGCACGCTCGTTTTCTTTTTAAGCTTTGGCGGTGGACGCAGCCAGTGCGTGTGCCTCTGGGCACCGCTCCTCGTATTTCTGCTGGCAGCCGTCGCGCACGTCTTAACGTGGGCGGCGGCGAGGGCGCTGCGTTTCGAATTTCTGGCGGGCGCCGGCAGTTACGTCATCTTCTCGCATCTCCTAGACGCCTCTTCCTCATACGTGGGAATAAAATTCTTAGGATACAGCAGCAAACACGTCCTCGAGAGCGCGCTCTATAGCTTTTCTGTCGAAGCCGTGGTGTTGATGTTCCCGCTGAAAGTGCTCGTGGTAGCAGCTCTTCTGTATTTTTTACCGTTCCTTGAGGATAGGAAGCTGCAGAGCGTCGTTCTGGCGGCGGCATTCGTGCTTGGGCTCGGACCGGCGCTCAGGAATACCTTGAGGATGAGCATTTGCGTGTGACAGCGAGCGGCGTGGACAGGAAATGACGGCGTAAGGTTCATAAAACAGAAAAAGATAAAAAGGGGTTGCCCTGACGGTGCATAAAGGATGCATATAATAATAGTGGGGCTGGGAGGCATAGGCAGGAACTTAGTGCGGGTAGCGGTGCAGGACAAGAATGACGTCGTGGTGATAGACAAGGATGAGCGGCGGTGCCGGGAGGTAGCAATGGAGTATGACGTCATCACAATAGTGGGCGATGCGACCGTCGGGACGACACTTGAGGAGGCGGGGGCGAGCCGTGCTGACGCCCTGATCACAACGACCTCGGACGACGCCACAAACCTCATGATAACCCTCAAGGCTAAGGAGTTCGGCATAAAAGGCATAGTTTCCGTCGTGAACAAGGAGGAGCACCTGAAGATGTTCAGGGATGCAGGCGTTACTGTCTTTGAAAATCCGGACATGCTCGTCGCAAAGCAACTGTATTTTGCGTCACGCCGCCCGAAGGTCAAGGACTTCCTCGTGAGCATCGGGGATGGGCAGGCTGAGGGCTTCGAACTCGTCGTTGAGGAGAATTCAATAGCCGCGGGAAAGAGCCTTTCTGAGCTGAAATTAAAGGATGCCGTCGTAGTTGCGGTGCAACGTAACGGCGAGCTCATCATCCCCAAAGGCGACACCGTCCTGAGGGTCGGCGACACCGTCACAATCTTTGCACGACCGAAATATGTCGAGAAGATATGTTCCTTGTTCTTCTCACGCTGAGCCTTAGTGCTGCATAGGCACGCAAACATTTGAGCTTTTGTGGAGACTAATGCGTGAAGTATGCGATTACGGTCTGCCCCTCGACGGAATCGACCCTCACGAATCCGTATCTTTCAAATTGCACGACGTCCCCCACTTCTTGCTTTATGAGGGGCTCACCGATGCCGAGCTCCTCCGGCTTTTCGACCTCAGGTCTCTTGACGACCACATGGATGTAGTTTTCAGCAGGAACCCACTGGATGACGGGCTTCTTCTTGTCATCAGCCCCGGCAGCTATCGCTTCGGCGTCACTGACGACTCTTGCGGTCAAAGGCTCCTCGCTCACGATTTCCACGTCACACAGGTATTTTAAGCGGAGGGCGCCGCCGACTCTCAGCGTGCGGGCGTCGTCGCCGTTGATGAACACCGAGCGGCGAACTTCAATCTCACGGAAGTCCCTCCTGTTGGGGTGCAATAATGCCCTCGCCACGCCTTGGAACTCCTCACCGTTTTTCACGAGATGAAGCTCCTGCGGCGAGGTGACGAAAAAGTATCTATTAGCCTTCTCGTCGATTAACTTGCGGTTTTCGGCATAAAGGTTCTTCAAGCTGATAGCCACGTCGTTCTCGGTGACGCCGAGGTTGAGGAAAAAGCGGCGTATCGCTTCGGGTTCGAAGCCTCTTCTACGTAACGCTCTTATCGTCGGGACTCTCGGGTCATCCCAACCGTCGAACTCACCGCTCTCGATGCGTCGTCTCAGCTCTGACGTGCTGAGTTTGCCGAACTCGTGGATTTTCAGGCGCCCCCACAGAATCGTGATGGGGTATTCCCAGCCGAAGTGCTTGTAAAGGAATCTCTGCCGTCCTTCAGAGTCCATCAAATCTTTTCCTCGGATGATGTGCGTGACGCCGAGGATATGGTCTTCAATAGCGGACTCGAAATCGAGGGTTGGCCAGACGCAGTATTTATCGGCGACGCTCGGGCGGGGGTGCGTCGCCTTCAAAATCCGGAACGCCACCCAGTCCCGCAACGCAGGGTCTTTGTGCCGCATGTCCGTCTTCACACGCAATACCGCATCCCCAGGCTCGTATTTTCCGTCAAGCATCCGCTTCCAACGCTCTAAGTTCTCCTCCACATCTGCATTACGGTGGGGGCACTCACGGGAAGCATCTTTGAGTTTTTTAAACTCCGCTCTCCCGCAGAAGCACACGTAGGCGCCGCCAAGCTCGATAAGGCGTTTTGCATGCTCGTAGTAGATTCTAAGGCGTTCCGACGCAATCACGACCTCGTCAGGTCTCGCATCGAGCCACTCGCAGTCCTCTAAATACCAGTCGTAAGCCTCGAGCAGTGGACGCTTCAGCACGGGGTCGGTGTCGTCGAACCTTAAAATAAAACGCCCTTTGTAGCGGCGGGCGTATTCGGAGTTCACGATTATGCCCCTAGCGCTGCCGAGTGTCGGCGGTCCGTTCGGGTTCGGAGCGAACCTCATCACTACGCCACGGTCGGCGTCCGGCAACGGGGGCAATATTTCTTCCCTACGCTCGCCAGCCTCCGCAAGCTCAGCAAGAAGCTCTGGCGCCAGCCGCTTTAACTCTTCTTCGCAACGCTTCACGTCGAGTTTGCTGACCTCCATTACGACCTTCTTGATGACTGGCATAAGGTCTCTGATTCCAGTTTTAAACTCAGGATGCTCGCCTATCAGCTTCTTAACGACAGCATCGATCCTTGGTGGCTTCCTATGCCTGACGGCGTTCTGGAGAGCGTATTTTCTTATCGTCGTGCGGAGGTCCTCGTCGTGCAGCGAGGGGGGAGCCACGTTTTCACCTAATCCTTAATGGGTCCCAGCAAGACTTAAGCTCGCCTCGGTATTTCAAGTTGTCTTCTCCGCATCGTCGTCCAGAATCTTTAACCCCATCCATATTCAGGATAAGTTGCTTCTAATCCCTTCTTCTCAAAGGAGGGATACAGAGGGGGAGGAGGGCGGGAAAGTTTTTAAGTAGAAAGAATACACTAAAACTAATGGAAGTGACAAAGACCGTCAAGTGTAAGATAATGGGTTTAACCGAGCGAAAGAGGAAACTACTTAACAAGGAATATGATAACTTCCAGCATTGGTTTGAGACGGGAGAAGATAGAGGGGTGTATTCAGCATACAAGCAAGATGCAAAGTGGCTATATAAGAAAGCAAGGAAGATGAGGGGCATCCCAATAAGAAAAGATTTGATAGATATCCAAAGAAGAGATACGAAAATAGCTAAATATTGGGCGAGGATAAGGGTAAAAGGTGTAAGAGGTGGTGTAAAGGTCGCACTGGTTCATCAGCCAATTATTTTTGAGGAGTGGGCTATATGTGAATCTTTACTTGTCAGGACGGACGGGGGAGAATTTTACCTTCACGTAACTGTTAAAAAGGATGTTGAGCAAAAGAGTGAATACTCATCCATCATAGCGATAGACATGGGAGCTCGTTGGATAGGAGTGTCGGTGGCACGGCACCGCAGCAAGCCAAAGTTCTACGGCAGAAAAGTGAGGGCGGTTAGAGGAAAGTATTTCTGGCTTAGGAGGAAGCTCGGAAGGGAGAAGAAGCAGAGGGCGATAAAGAAGATTGGGCACAAGGAGCGGAGGATTGTAAACGACGAGCTGCACAAGATAGCAAAGGAAATTGTTGAAGAGGCGGAGAGGCACGACGCAATAATTGCGATAGGCAACTTGAACGGAGTTAGAAATAACAACAAAGGGAGAGAAGTGAACAGGAGAGTGAATTCGATGCCGTTCTACCGCTTGAAGGAATATATCAAGCATAAAGCATTGGAGAGAGGGATTGCAGTGATAGAAGTTTCAGAGTTCAACACGTCGAAACAGTGTTCAAGATGTGGTTCAATGAATACCAAAAGACCTTCTCAGGGAGTTTTCATCTGCAAGGATTGTGGATATCAAATCGGTGGTGATGTGAACGGAGCTAAAAATATAATGAGACGAGCCGTGGGCTATATGCTCACGGTAGGGGCTGTCGTGACCCAGCCCGAAGGGGAGTGCCACATCAGGCACACTCCCCAACCTCGTCCGGCGGATGCCCTCCAATGGAGGGTAGAGGTCACGTGAGAAATCAAAAAAGCCTGGTGTGGAGATGGGAGAGCGAGGACTGCATCCGACGCTGCGGATAAAGGCGACGAAGAGCCGCTCACTACTTGGCAAGAGGGTGGTGTTGGGCGTTACGGGCTCAATAGCCGCCGTCAGAGCTGTTGAGCTGGCGCACGAGCTTATTAGATACGGCGCAGACGTTTTTGCGGTGATGAGCGAGGCGGCGAAGGAAATAATACACCCATACACGCTGCACTATGCCACCGGGCACGAGGTCGTGACGAAGCTCATGGGCAACATCGAACACATCGAGTTTCTTGGCATGGAGGGCGCCGCCGACCTGTTTTTGATAGCGCCGTGTACCGCAAACACGATAAACAAGATTGCGTGCGGCGTCTCGGACACGCCAGTCACGACGTTTGCGGCGACAGCCCTCGGCTCTGGCGTTCCGATAGTGATAGTGCCGGCGATGCACGAAACGATGTTCGAGAGTCCGGTTCTCGAGGAGAATATTGAAAAGCTGAAGCGGCACGGCGTGGTTTTCGTCGGTCCGAAGTTCGAAGAGGGAAAGGCGAAAATCGCTGACGTCGAAGACATCGTCCTGAACGTCGAGCATATGCTTTCGGAGCGTAAGCTGCGAGGCAAGCGCATTCTCATTACAGGCGGTCCGACGCTTGAACCGATAGACCCTATACGAGTAATTACGAACCGCAGCTCCGGGAAAACGGGTGTCGAGCTTGCGAAGGAAGCCTACCGACAGGGCGCCGAAGTCACGCTCGTTCACAACAAATGGTTCAATATCTGGGGCATTCGGGAAATTAAGGTGGAGACCGCCCGTGAGATGCTTGAAGCGTGTCTCAACGAACTAAGCACCGGCTACGACGCTTTCATTTCGGCGGCAGCGATCTCAGATTTCACGGTCGAGCCCTTCGACACGAAGATAAAGAGCGACGCTGCGACGACGCTCCGCCTCATCCCAAACGTCAAGCTCATAGACACCGTCCGGGAGAAATACCCAGACCTCGTAATGGTAGCTTTCAAGGCTGAGACGAACGTGAGCGACGAGGAGCTGATACGGCGGGCTCGTGCGAAGATGGAGGAGTGCGCCCTCCAAATGATGGTGGCAAATGACGTCGGGCGAGGCGGCATGGGCACCGATGACAACAACGTTTACATCCTGAAAAAGGGCAGCGACGAAGCAAAGCACGTCAGCGGCTTAAAGAAGGTCATAGCGGAAGTCATCATCGAGGAGCTTGCTGGTATCTTGGGCTGATGAGCGACAGGCGGCTGCAGGGCGTTGCAAGCAGCTTGCGTTAAGGTGGTGTACCGGTGGTGGGACGCTAACATTGCGGTAAGGCTGTGTAGGTAAATTCAGCCCCACAGAACGTCTTCCATAGAATAAACGCCGCTTTCCTGCACTTCGAATACCCATTTTACAGCGAGAATGGCACCCTGTGCGAATGCCTCTCTACTGTGCGCTCGGTGCGTTAGTTCGATGCGTTCGCCACGTCTTGCGAAAATGGCAGTGTGCTCGCCGACGATGTCGCCGGCACGGACAGCATGGATTCCTATTTCCGCATGCGAGCGTGGCGAGAGTCCCCGTCTGCCGAAGACGAAGTTTTCTTCTGAGAGCCCTTTGCGTTCTGCGATGATGCGGGCGGCTTTGAGCGCTGTGCCGCTCGGCGCATCCTTCTTTGCAGAGTGGTGTGCCTCTACGATTTCAACGTCGTAGTCCCTGAGATACTCGGCAGCATGCGCTAAAAGCCGCCAGAAGACGTTGACGCCGATGGAAAAGTTTGGCGAGATGACCGCTGGCACGTTTCCATCTATCGCCTCACGCATTTCTCGCATTTGTCCTTCAGAGAAGCCTGTCGTGCCAACAACGAGCCTGACGCCGTTTCTTGCAGCTATTTTCACGTTTTCGACCGCCGCCTCCGCATTCGTGAAATCTACGAGCACGTCCGGCTTCTTAGCCTTTAGTTCGGCGTCCATTTCCGAAGGATGTTTGATGACGACGCCCTCAGCGGCGACGAGTTCGCCGACACCTCTGAAGTCGAACGCTGCCACAAGCTCAAGGTCTGCATCCTCAAGAACGTTCTTTATCACAAGGCTGCCCATCCTACCCCTCGCCCCGGCTACCGCTACCTTTATCATTTTCCCAGCCCCTTGCATTCTACCTCGCACGCCACCTTGGCGCTCGCAAATTATATACCTTTTCACGAGCTCATGTTGCTTCTCTGCCTTTCGACATTATAAATTTAAAATTGAATAGCCAACAGTAAAACCGAAAGTGCTAAAGAAGCGTTTTGATGACTTCTTATGACGTTGTCAGAACGGCTATCGCACTGGTGGCGAAAGCCCCTGCCGAACGACGCATTGATAGTGACGACGTGCCGCGGGGCACTACTGCGTTACGAAAATCGCGAACTCGACGCCGACTTCAGACGTGCTGACTTTCTGGAGGTTGTGGAAATTTGGTGGCGTCGTGCGGCGCCTTGAGCGGCGAGGCGTGCGGTGGCGAGGGAGCTTAATAAGGCTTGTCTGAAAATCGCCCTTAGCGCCGGTAGGGCGTCTCTGAGTCCTGCGCGTAGCTTTTGGCGTTCTGTCTTGTCACTGCTTGATTTCACGCCGCTCCGCTACTCCTTTAATTTGTTTTGTTTAATGACAAAGCGTGCTGCGTTGATGCTTGTCGCATCAGGCTGAAGCGTTTGGCGCAGAAGGCACGGCAAGCTGATACCTGTTTGCTTGCGTGCGTTCCGTGAGTCTCCGTTCGATGGCGGTGGGGCAGACCGGGACGTATGAGAATGCCACCGAAATTGACGGGCTATTTGCCCTCTGTAACAATACAGCGCCCGCAAATAAATTTCGAGCGCCCTGGGAATCGATCACGCAAAACGCTCTACACGCCAACGTCTCTAAACGCTGCCGTAGCTTACACGCGCCGTCAGATCAATCTGATAATACTATACGCTCTTAAGGCTAAACGAAAGAGGCTACAATGTTAAACATAAAAAGAGGGGAAAAATAAAAACAAGTTATACATAAGTATCGAGAACTACCTGCGTCGTCTCATCGGTGAAAATGGGATAATATCAGCAGTTTACACAAAAAATGAGAAAGAAAAATTGTCGGTTAGATCATTGTATCAAGTATCACTTGCTGTGAGCCGTCTTGGAAAGTCGCAGTCACTGTAACAGCATCATTGTTCGGTCCCGCATCGATATAGGAAGCGTTGTTGATTATTACTATGGCTCCAGGGGTATGGTCTAAGCTGCCTGCTGGGTTAGGGTGACCATCTACTATATAACTCAAGTTTGTTACAAGGTCAGCATCTGGCCCTCCTTGATATACTATTTTTATTGCAGTGGCGTTAATTTGTGTAACCGTCGCTGATACGGCGTATGTTTTTTTCGGCGGACCGAAGCCTCCGAGCATGCCGAGGACTACTGCGGCGACGACGATGGTGGCGGCGACCATGAGGATGACGCCGATGACCGGCGAGACGCCCTTTTTGTTCAGCTTTTCCACATTCTCACCCCCTTTCATTTTATTACGAAAAAACTAAGCCTTAGAGTGCACATAAGATTTCCGTAAATCTAAAAAATCGTTTCATTGATATAAAAACAAATTTCAAACATTGAGAACTTTTTAAATTTAAGCATTGGTGGCGCAATGTTTTTAAGCGGCGTGGCAAACTCAGGGGTATGCAGTTCTTAGAAAAGGTGAAGGGCCTCTTGCTTAGCCCCGCGGCGACGTTCCGAGCGGTGCGGGACGAGACGCTTGGCAATGCCTTCGTCTATTTTTTGGTGCTGCTCGTGGTGTTCGGTGTGCTTTTGGCGGCAGCGCTTGCAGCGCTCCTCGTCATTTTTGCGAAATACTTCCCGCAGCCCCTGACGGCGGAGCTGCCCGTTGGCGTTTCTGTTGCGGTGCTTGGCGGCTTCATGTTTGCGGGCATGCTTATTTACGCACTCATCGTTGGAATTATAGGCATCTTCATTATGGGGCTCTGGCTGCACCTCTGGGTCTTCGCTTTTGGCGGGCGGCGTGGCGTCTCCCAAACGCTCAAAGCCTGCATGTATGCGGCAACGCCCTCGCTGCTCTTCGGTTGGGTCCCGTTCGTCGGCATTGTTTTCGCTCTCTGGGCGCTCGCCCTTCAGATTATAGGCATCAGGGAGCTGCATGAAATCTCCACTGGAAAAGCGGTCGCAGCCGTGCTCGTCTCGATTGCTGTCGTCGTGGCGTTTGTCGTTGCTTTGATATTTTTAGTGCTGCCATGGGTGCTACCACCGCTGATGTATCCGACGTGCAGCGTTTAATTTTTTGCCGACGAACTAAGAAGCGGTGAGAAAATGTTGCTGCAAATAACCTTGACACCTGCGGAGGGGAAGCGGCTCATCGCAAAGGGCGTCGCCCGCATGGAAGTTGTGCGGAAGGCGCTCAAGGACGGGCTTGTCATCGTGACGCAGGGCACGACGAACGCTTATGTCGCCGAGGAACTGTTGCAGCAAGTAGGCATCGAACACGAAATAGACAAGCGGCGGTTCGCCGCTGGCGTTATTTCCGACCGTCCCTGCGTCGTTCCAAAGGTGGAGCGGCAGCCCGAAATAATTATCAAAAACGGCTCGCTCTACGACGGCAGCCTCGACGACGCCCTCGAAGAACTTTCGAAGGATGACGTCTTCATAAAGGGTGCGAACGCCGTCGACCCCGATGGTGTCGCTGGCATCCTGCTCGCACACCCGAAAGGCGGAACCATAGGCTCGGCGCTCGGCACAGTCGTTGCTCGTGGCGCACACTTTGTCATCCCCGTTAATCTTGCGAAATCTGTCCGCTTCTCCATCGTGGAGGCGGCTCGCCGCATTAGGGGATTCCAAGGTGTCTATAAGGCGGTGGGCATGCCGGTCGGCTTGCTCCCCGTCCACGGAGCAGTTGTAACGGAAATCGAAGCGCTGAGGCTTTTAGGCGCCGAAGACGCCTTCCAGATAGGTGCAGGCGGCGAGGGCGCCATTGTCCTCTGCGTCGAGGGCGAGCGTGAGAGGCTTGATGAAGTTCTCGAACTCGTAACTCAAATAAAAGGAGAGCCGCCGGTAAAAACCTTGATGCAGGATTGCAACAAGTGCAAAAGAGCTGCGTGTATCTACGTCGCTGCGGCGAAACCTTAACTAACACGCCGCCACTCAACAATAACAGCGTGAAATCATGCACTACATCATCACCGAGAAGAACACGACGGCACGCCGCATCGCCGCCATCCTCTCGGACGGGAAGGTTGAAAGCGTTAAAATAGGTAGTATCAAAGCCTACAAGTTCGACGACGTCACCGTCATGGGGCTTCAGGGGCACGTCGTCGGCTTTGACTTCCCGAAGAACTACAAAAGCTGGAAGAGTGTGCCGCCGCAACGCCTCGTGAACGCCGAACTCGTTACTGTGCCGCTCAGAAAGGACGTAGTCGCCGCTCTCCGCAAGATAGCAAAGGACGCCACGCTCGTGACGATAGCGACCGACTACGACAGAGAAGGCGAGCTCATCGGCGTCGAAGCCCTCCGCATTATAAAGGCGGCGAACCCGCACGTCCGAGCCGACAGAATGCGCTACAGCGCCATCACCGAAAAGGACATCAAAGAAAGCTTCGCAAACCGCACCGCCATTGATTACAATCTGGCGGCGGCGGCAGAAGCCAGAGAAATCATTGATTTGGTCTGGGGCGCCTCGCTCACGAGGTTCGTGTCGCTGGCGGCAAACAGCCTTGGCAAGGATTTTCTTTCAGTCGGCAGAGTTCAATCGCCGGCGCTCGCCCTCGTCGTGGACAGAGAGCGTGAAATCGAGGCTTTCACGCCACAGAAATACTACGAGGTGTATGCCACCGCAAGGATAACGACGGCTTCAGAGGCGAAACCAAAGACTTTCGAGGCGAAGCACCCCAAGAAATTCTGGGAGCGTGCTGCCGCCGATGACTTGGTCGCAAGGCTTAAGACTAATGCTGTGCAGACGCCGGACGGCGAGCTCGTGCCCGCAAGCGTCGTCGAGTTTAAAGTTAAACGAGCGGAGCAGAAGCCGCCTATCCCCTTCAACACCACAGAATTCCTGAGAGCCGCAGCTTCCATCGGCTTTTCTCCCATGCGTGCGATGCGTATTGCTGAAAGCTTATATCTAAGGGGTTTCATTTCTTACCACAGGACGGACAACACCGTTTACCCCGAGACGATTCGTTTTGAGAGCATTTTGGAGATGCTTGTCGCTCACGCTGCCTTTAAAAAGCATGCAGAAGCGCTTTTAAAAAAGAAGACGCTAACACCGACCGCAGGTAAGAAGAGAACGACCGACCACCCGCCAATACATCCGGTAGCGCTCGCCGACGCCGAGCAGTTAGACGATGATGAATGGCGGATTTACGAGCTTGTTGTTCGCCGCTTCCTTGCGACGCTTTCCGAGCCAGCGCTTTGGGAGAGCGTGCGGGTGAAACTCGACGCCAGCGGCGAAATCTTCAGAGCGTCTGGCAGAAAACTCCTGAAAAAAGGCTTTCTGGACGTTTACCCTTACGTGAAAGCCGAGGAAAAGCTGCTGCCGAAGCTTAATGAGGGCGACGTAGTTCTTTTGCTGCTGCGGGTGGAAGAGAAGGAGACGAAGCCGCCGAAACGGTTCACGCAAGGCGCCCTAATCAAAAAAATGGAAGAACTCGGCATCGGAACAAAGAGCACCCGCCATGAAATCCTCGCAAAGCTGTATCAGCGTGGCTACGTGCGTGGAAACCCGCTGAAGCCGACGAAAAAGGCGTTCGCCGTCGTAGAGTCGCTGCGACGGCATGCCGAAATTATAACGCAGGCGGAGATGACGAAAAGCCTTGAGGAGGAGATGGACAGGATTTGCGAGGGGGAAAAGAGTGAAGAAGAAGTCATAAATAAGTCAAAGGAGCTGCTGAGCGCCATTTTTGACGAAATGGCGACTCGTCGTGAAGAAATAAGAGAGTTGCTGCGCACCGGCATTAGCGAAGACGCAAAGCTCGGAGCGTGTCCGAAGTGCGGCGGCGAGCTCTTGCTGCGACGTTCGAAGAAGGGCAACAGGTTCATAGGCTGCAGTAGCTTCCCGAACTGCGATTTTTCATTGCCGCTGCCAAAGAGTGGATATCTCGTAATCTCCGAGGAGCGTTGCGAAGTGCATGGCTTGCCGAAAATGCGTGTGGTAAGTAGCGGCGGCGGGAAAGGAGGAAGGCGGCGGGTTTGGCAGCTCGGCTGCCCTTATTGCAGTTGGCTTGCGAAAAACGAAAATAGCGAAGAAACAAAAAACGATGAGCAAAAAGGAGAAAATTAGACGTCCATGGGCTTTTCTATCTCCTTGAACATTTTCACGATATTCCTTGGGTCGCCTATTTCCACAATCTTGCCGCCACGCATGAGTATCGCGCGGTCGCAGACCTTCTCGATGAAGTCGGGGTCGTGCGACATGATGATGTATGTTTGACCAAGTTCAGCCCTTGACGAGAGTATGGCTTTTGCGATGACGTTCTGCGTGATTGAGTCGATAGTGCCCGTCGGCTCGTCCAGAATCAGGATCTCCGGCTCCTTCATCAGCGCTCGTGCGAGCGCAATCCTGTGTCTCTCCCCCTCGCCGAGCTCATCAGGATATGCATTAAAGATCTCTTCAATCCGTTTCTCATCAAAGCCCACCGCCTCCAACACCATCGTAGCCTTCGCCTTCGCTATCTCCTTCGGCAGAATCAAGCCTATGGAATCCGTGAGGTTCTCAAGGATTGTGCTGTGCGGGTAGAGCCCGTATTCCTGGTGCAGGATTGCGATGTAAGGGGTCGCTCTGCCCCTGCCTGTCGCCCCGGGCACGCTCATGTCTATCCACTCGTCTCCTATCTTCACGTAGGCTTTCCCTAAGGACGGCACCTGCAAGCCGGCGATTATCCTGCCGAGCGTCGTCTTCCCGGCGCCTGAGACTCCGACTATCCCCAGAATCTCGCCCTCTCGCACCTCGAAGGAGACGCCGTCCACAGCTTTTATCGCCCCACGATCGGCGGTGTAGAAATACTTCTTGCAATTTTCAACCCGTATCCTAATATTTTCGGAAATGGGGGGCTTTTCGAACTCTTCTAAGCCGCCTGCCATCGCATCTTTTATCTCCGTTGTCTTGCCTTCCATTGTGATGTGTCCATCTTCGAGGACGATGCCCCTGTCGGTAATTTCGACGAGCGCATAAAGCCAGTGCGACGTCATCACGAGCGTGAGCCCTCCGTCCACTTCCTGCCTCAGAACCTCGTGCACCGCCTGCGCCGTTATCGGGTCGAGTGTTCCCGTTGGCTCGTCAGCAAAGAGCACGATGGGGTCTCTTGCGAGTTGCCGTGCGAGCACGACACGCTGCTTCTCGCCGCCGCTCAAGTCTCTTGCTGGGTGTAAGCTGCGGTGCACGAGCTTGACTCTTTTGACGAGTTCCATTATCTTGAGCGGCATCCTCTCCCTTGGGTAGTCTATATCCTTCAGAGCTTCTTCCACGTTCCCTATGACAGTCTTTTCGGTGTAAAGAGCAAACGTCCGCTGGAGCATCATGGAAAGCCGGTTATACAAATTCCGGAACTTCGGCGTGCCCCTTATCGCCCAAAAATCTATCTCTTCAAGCTCAAGAGTCGCCCCACACCTCTTGCACGGCGTCCCCACTTTCGACGGCGGCTCCACCCAGCCACAAGTTTCGACATTAGGGCAGATCGCCACGTTGTAGAGCACGACACCCGCTGTCGGCTCATACTCCTTCACGCCCCGCATCGCATTCATCAGCACAGTCTTCCCAGAGCCGCTTTTCCCGAGGATGCCGAAGGCTTCCCCCTCCATCACGGTGAAGTTTATATCTTCCAGCACCACCTTGCCGTCGAACTTCTTGGTCAGCCCTTCCACCTTTACGAGCTTTTCACGTCCCATCTCCGCTCATCTCCTTTCTTCTCATTCGCTCTATTAATTTAAATAACGAATTTATATTAAACTTGCGAGTTTGGAAACTTGTTTTGTGCAGAAGCGTTAGACAGAATCCCTTTTCATACTTCGCCATGTTTTCCTGCCTGTTGCGTAGAGTATGGCTGAAGAAAGGCTGCAAAACTCCATGAATATTGGCGAGAACAGGACGCCCAAGCAGCGTATGAGGGCGTCTTTGAAGCTCTTTAATGTTGCGACGAGGCATAAGAAGAGTGCGGGGGTGAGGGGCATGGTGAAAATCATAAGGTATGGGGAGAGCATCAGCGCAAGCCATGTGAGCACCCCTTGGGATTTTTGCTTTTAGGAATGCAGTGAAATGTGTGCTCAGACACTCCAAAGGCCCGAGCATCCACCGTATTCTCTGAAAGTAGAGGTCAGCCAGCGTCTGCGGCGCCTGTTCTCCCACCCGGGTTTTCAATGTCGTCGCAACTCGCCAGCCGCTCAAATAAATCTTGTCGCTCATGTCCACATCCTCGCATATCTTAGTCTCGTCGAAACGCCACTTCGAAAATATACTTGCACGAGCAACCCCGATCAAGCCGTTGAAGTGGAGAAACACGCTCTTGTTGCCGAAAAATTTGTAGAGGCTCGTCAGAAGCTCGTATTCTGCGGACACTAGCCTTGGGATGACCCCCTCGTTTATTATGTAGCGTGGCGCACTGACGAATGCTATTTCGCAGCTCTCGTCCGCTTCCAGCACCTCAAGGCACGCTTCCAGGAAATTCTCGTTAGGACGGCTGTCAATGTCGAAAAACGCAAAAAATGAGTTTTCATCCAAAGCAACTGCCAACGCATCGTTTAGCGCTCCTGCCCTTCGCCCCCTGTCGGTTCCCCTAAAAAGCAAACTTATTTTTACGTCCTTCTCCTTTCGTCGCACCAGCTCCTTTAGCACTGCATACCGCTCATCGTCCTTGCTATCTATCACATATATTATTTCGACTGGGAGGTGGCATTTCAAGCGACACAAAGCCTCTATGGAGCGTTCTATAATGCCAACAGGCTCGGAAGCTGCGACTGGCACAACTATCTTGACGGTATGCATCGGCGGCGCTCCTGCAACTACCGCCAAATTATCCGAAAACGCCGTTCATCCAGAAGTAATACAGCGCAAAGTATATTATAGCGATGACGAGCCACGTGAGCATCACATTTTCGATGCCGACACGCCAGTTACACCTGTCCATCAAGAGGTCGTAGCTGAGCCCGCCGTGCTTCTCATAGTCCCATAAATCTTCTTCTTTAAGTCCTGAACTTGAGAGAACAAAGTCCCGCTCATCCTGTATGGTGTCCCAATGCTCCAGTACCGACCTTATGTATCTTTCTTCCATCTCCTTCGTCTTTAAAACGTTAAATCTCCTCATAGTCCCCCCTCACTTCTCCTCTATGCAGAACCCAAGGGTGAAAGATATTATGCCAACGATGAGCAACCAGAGGACACTCTGCGGCATCACACGCTCCGAAAGCGTCCAGAGTGGCGCAGCCCACTTCATCAAGCCGTAAACTCCATAAACCATCAGCGCAAGCCCCCCATACCTCAGTATGGAAAGATACCTATGCCTCAGCCATATTCTCAAAGCTCGCACCCCCTAAGAGAATGCTCCTATTACTCCACCCCACCATATAAAAGCGAGCCCAAAGAGCGTAATGAGCCACTCGTCCACTGGGAAGCCCGGCGTGAAGAACTTCAGCCAGAACGCTACGAGGAAGCTTATCACTCCCGCCCCGATAACAGGCACGTTCACCATTCGTATCGCCTCCGGTCTTTACTCATTATTTGTGATATATAAACTTTGTGGATACACTTCGGCGCTGTGCGGGCGTGGCGGCTCTTGAGGCTTGGCGGCACGGCATATCTGTGTCGGCTTTCAGGGGCGTGCGCTCTGAATAATTTCTGCTCGCCCGTTCGTCCGCCCCGTCGAGCCCAATTAAGTGGACATACAAAACATTTTTAAAGATAAGATTGCGAAAGGGGAACATGCGGGCTTTACGTCTCCCCGAGGTTCTATGCGTTTTTGTCGTCGCATTCCTATGCTGCGGCACGTTCGCTGTCGAAGCATCGCCACGAGCGTCGCCGACGGTCTCGATATACACCGACAAACCGGAATACTACGCTTATGACAGTATGTATGTTGGTCTGAGCATTTTTAACGACGTGGAGCGTGCTGTCGTCTTAAAAATCTGGCTTGAGTTCCCAAACGGTGAAATTCTCGTCGTAGCGAACGTCAGCGTCACGCTACCCTCGTTGAGCTACAATAATCCGGCGCTCTTGAGTTTCACGCTTCCGCCTTTGGAAAACGGAACTTACACGTGGCATGCGTCGCTTAGCGATGAAGGTGGTGTGCTCTGCGAGGATTTTACGGCGTGGAGCTTCTTGGGGGCAAGAGTGGAGAAGTGGGCGGTGCTCGTTGGCATCGCTGATTATGTAGGCTGGACGAACGACCTTGAATACACTGACGATGATGCTCTTGATATGCGAGCTGCGCTAATAAACGGCGGCTGGCGGGACGACCACATCTACTTGCTGCTCGACGATGACGCTGACAAACCTGATATTGTGGCGGCGCTGCTCTGGCTCGCTGCGAATGCCGACCCTGACGACATTGCCTTGTTCTTCTTCTCAGGACATGGCACTTTCGGCGTGGACGTGCCGCCGCTCGATGAGGCAGACGGCTACGACGAATACATTTGCACGCACGAGTTCGCAGACATTAGAGACGACGAGCTTGCGGCGCTCCTTAACAAAATAAGGGCGAGGACGGCGGTTATCATAGACAGCTGCTTCAGCGGCGGCATGGCTAAGCAAGACGAACAGCAGCGGGCGAAAACGCTCGCAGGAAAGGCGCACGTTACATTAAAAGACGGCTTCGACAAGGACATCGCAGCTGAGAATCGTGTCGTGCTGACGGCTTGCGACGCCGACGAGTATTCTTACGAGTATTCCTTCTTGGAAAACGGTGTCTTCACGTTTTTCGTTGTCCGTGGCTTGAAAGGCTACGCTGACGCCGACGGGGACAACTACATCTCCGCCGAGGAATGTTTCTACCTCGCAAAACCTCGAGTCCAATACTTCACGACGCTCTCGCAAAACCCCCAAATGTTTGACGGTTACGAAGGCGAGCTCGAACTCGTTCGGTGTGTCGTTTAATGTGGCGTCCAGCGGTGTGCCGCAAGAGACAACGATTGAATGGCGTAAGAGAGAAGCAGATGGAACCCATGGCGGCGGCGAGTAGTTAAAAAAGGGACGTGTCCACATAACATAAGCCCACCGCAACCGATTATAGTATAGCATGAACAACTTACAGAACACATTCCAGTTTCTAACGGATTAAAGCAGCTAATTGAGAAAAGAGCGTCTTTATCGCTGCTTCAGCGAAAAAACACCAACCTACCGAGCTTCATAATCTCACCGAAAGGACTGATGTTCGAATTCCCAACCAAGACTTCTCATAGCATCCGTCAACCATGCTTATCTTAATAATCCGGGCTTATTCTCGCAGTATTCTAGCCCTTCCTTTAAAGACTTTAGTTAGATAATTCCGTGTTGTATAAACTCTCATAATCAACTCATTCCTCTCCACACCGCAGAATAAACATAGTATGCTTTTTATTCGCTTTAACAATTGTTTCGTCTGAGGCAACCAGATTTCTTTTTTTCTCTGTTGTAACCGGTAGCTTCTCTTCAAATTTCTTTTCTTTATCCAGTTCCGGACAGAGGTTTTAGAGACGGGATGGAGCTCTGACAGAATTCCGGCAGCCCTTCCCCGAAGCCGTCTG
>NZ_JBMXYC010000030.1:0-34408 GCF_053996935.1 Candidatus Alkanophaga liquidiphilum | reverse complement strand
CAGGCTCCGAACCTTTCATCAGAAAGTTTATCTCGCCCCACGTCATAACGCACAAGATAAACGCCAAATTCCCGCTAAAACGCAGGTTCCATTTCCACAAGAAGGACGTGAAGGTCATAGAGGTGGAAATTTACAGGCTGGAAGGACGAAAAGAGCGTGAAAAAGAGCTGCGACAAGGCTTTATATCAAGAAAACTTTCTAATTAATGATGGAAAAAAGAATGCCCCCTGAGCTTGTAGAGGCATTATCTTCGGACAGGGGCTTCTCATTACTGATAAAGGGGGCGCCGGGCACCGGGAAGACGATGCTCGCCCTTGAGATACTCAAGGAGTTTGGCGATTCTAATGGCGTTTATCTTTCGACAAGGGTGTCGCCCTCGTCGCTCTACGAGCAGTTCCCGTGGCTCGAAGACAGCATCCCCCCGCTCAACATTATAGACGCGACGAAGCTTTACGTCTCGGCGGATGCGCCGTTCGGCATACAATCCTTTCCCGAGGTCCTGTATTCGAGGCTTGGCAAAATAAAGAGACCGGCGACCATCGTGATAGACAGCTGGGACGCCGTGATAGCGCAAGTTGAGGATGAGAAGAGGGTTGTTGCGCTCGAAGGGGCAATTGCCGAGCTCGTGCGGCAAGCCCGAATAAACCTCGTGCTCGTCTCCGAAAATATGAGCGTAGGCACTCTTGATTACATGGTTGATGGCATAGTCGTAATGCGGAGTTTTGACATGGATTACAGGATGATACGGGAGCTGGAGATAAAGAAGCTGCGGGGCATCAGGATTCTGCGACACAAGTATCCGTTCACGCTGCACGGCGGCAGGTTCCGAAGTTTCCCCGAATTCCGCTTCTACAAGGTCAAAAACCCAAGAACCAAGGTGCTTTCTAACACCGAGGGCTACGTCTCAACAGGTATAAAAGAATTCGACGAGCTGCTTGGCGGCGGCTACAGACGAGGAGGCTTCATCGTCTTTGACGTGGGTAGCGACATTTCTGCATGGGGCGGCTTGACGATATTCGGTTTTTCGATCGTGAACGCCGTCAAAAATAAGAATTACGTCGTCTGTCTACCGTTCTCGGGTAGGGGCGAACGCTACGTGCGCTCGCACATCATGTCGTTCGTCGGCGAGGATGCATACAACAGATACGTGACCGTTTTCGAGATATGCGAGCTGGAAAAGACCGAGAGCGGGGACGAGGTGCTGTGCGAAGAGGTAAAGAAAGAGGTAGAGCTGGGCGTAAGAGGTGGAAACGTCATCCCCTTGATGGGAGAGTCCATAGAGGACGACCTTTCGATGGTTCGTAAATATATCGGTGGGCTCGACCCGCCCGTGCTCACGATAATAGGGACGGACGTCATAGAGCACCTCTACAGGCTTGAGGAACGGGGGAAGCTAAGCGATGCGATTAAAGAGCTGACGGCATATGCCTTGCAGACAAGGGCGAGAGGCGACGTCACGCTCGTCCGCATCACGCCCGAGCTCAAGATGGCGCCGCAAATCATGGAGATGGCGAGCGCCTGCTTCAGGATAACCACGATCGACCGCACGGTAGTCCTCTACGGTATCCGCCCCGAGACCGGGCATTACTGCCTGAGCACTGAACTTGTTGAAGAGGACTGCATAATGCCAAAGCTTACTCCTTATGCCTGAGCGATGGTGAAGAAGCGATGAGCGATGATGACGAGCAGAGGCGGCTTGGGATGGAGATTGACGTGCAGCCGATGGTCGGTGGAAACATAATAATCACATTCGGGCGTGTGGACGTTGAGCTGACGAAGGAGCAGGCGGAACACTTAAAAGTACTTCTTATAGATGCCCTTGAGCGGTGTGAGCGTGACCCGTTCCTCAGAAGGGTCCACGAACGCCAGTAACGTGCGCTCCGTCAGTAGGAAAAAATCGTCGCCACACCTCTCTTTTATCTCTTCTATGCTCTTGCTGTCGAAATAGATGCGCTTGCCCCGCTCGTTGCCCGCCCGCTGCACCGAGACCACAAGCTCCAAGACCTCCTTCTCAGCAGCCTTCGTTTCCTTCTTCTCAGTCATGCCTACCCCTACGCATACCCAAATACCTTCTCCTCGCTCGCTCCCAGCTCCTTAAAATATTCAAAAAGCTCAGGAAAAAACTCCTCCATCTTCCTTTCCACAATCTTCAGCTTCGCCACCCGCAGCCAGTATAAGAGCGATGAGCGGCGGCTTTTTATCGCTTTAAGGAAATCTTCCATGCAAATCTCCCGTGGCGGCTTGCCCTGTAACGCCTCCTCCAGCGGGAAGGTCGCCGCATCGTTGCAAATTTCCCGAATATCCGCCCCGGAGTGGCCGTCGGTGAGCCTTGCCAGCTCCCGCAAGTCCACATCCTCAGCCACGGGTCTACCTCGGAGATGAATCTTAAAAATTTCAACCCGTGCCTTGAATCCTGGCGGCGGCACGAACAACAGCTTGTCGAAACGCCCCGGACGCATGAGCGCCGGGTCTATGCTCCACGGGGAGTTCGTAGCCGCGAGAATCATCACGTCCCCCCGGTCTTCAAAACCGTCAAGCTCCGTCAAAAACGCATTCAAGACCCGCCGCTCGTGGTGTTCGGCGTCCTGATGCGAGCCAATACTATCGATTTCGTCGAAAAATAGGATTGCCGGGGAGTTTTTTCGTGCTTCCTCGAAGACGAACTGGATGTTCTTGTCAGTCTCGCCATACCACTTGCTCAGCAAGTCTGCGGTCTTAATGTTGTAGAACTTCGCCTGCACCTCGCCGGCGGTCGCCCGTGCGAGTAGAGTCTTGCCGCAGCCCGGCGGACCGTAGAGCAGGATGCTGCTTTTCAGCCCCCTTTTGTAAAGCTCGTATAAATCGGGGCGTTTTAACGGATAAATGATAGAGAGCATGATTTCCCGCTTTATCCGCTCGAGGTCGCCGACGTCGGCGAAGGTGACCCTTTTCATCAGATATACTGGGCGGCACCACAATAAATGCTTTTCCACATGTTCACCGAAAGTTTTATATGCCACTGGTTACATATGTTACACTGGGGACACCGATGGAGCGGGATGAGCCTCTCGTCGTGAGCGTGCATGAAAAGGGCGAAAAGCGGGGCCTATCTTTATATTTCGGCAGTAAAGAGCTTAAGCAGCTCGAAAAGATGGGAATACGCCTCAAGGACGTGAGAAAGTTTGTAGTATTCGTCCGGAACAACAAGATGTGCTTGATACCCCTCTCCGACGTTGCGAGGCGTGAGCACGAGGACATCGGTGTCCTCTTCGAGATAACAAGCCGCTTGGACGACGTGATGGCGCTAGGCGACGGCGAGCTTGAGGAGCTGAGCGAGGAGTTGCTCTCGATAATTGTGGAGAGCGGCGTGAGGCTGGCGGCGTCCGAGAAGACTGCGATAATGCGGATGATGAAGGGCGTGCGCACGAGGGACGTGATGAAAAGCGTGCTCAGCATTTGTGCACGAGCGAGCTCTAAGGAAACTCTCGCCGTCATAAATCGGCTTGTTATCTCGAAGTCTAAAGAAAAAGGAGGTGATGAGGAAGATGGAATCTGAAAAGGAAAGAGAGGTAGAAAGAGGCGAGCTGGAGTTCGAGCTGAAGCCCGTAGAGTTCGAGGACGAGGCGGAGCGGCTGATGGAGGCGGTGCTTGAGCGGGTTGCCGAGATGAGTGATGCCGAACTTCGAGATTTGAGCGACGAGCTTGTAGAGCTCGCCGCTGAGATTGATACGGAACTTGACCGCAGGGCTGCGAACACGCTCATGGCGCTTATAAAGGGGCATTACACCGCTTACGCCTTCCGAAATGCCATTGGGACATGCCTAAAGGTAGCCCCTGATAAGACGCAAGAGGTATTGAGAAGACATACGTGAGGGATGGAAATGGCTGAAATCACGAGGAATGGCGTGGAAAGGATGTTAAAGCGGCTGGAGAGGTTCGGGAAAGAGGCGATGGACGAGCTGCTCGACGATATCCTCGCAATTCTAACGAGCGAAGACGTCGAGCGTGCGGCGCTGACGCCGAGAGAGCGAGCGGACATAATAGCGCTGATAAAGGGGAGATACACGCCGCAGGCGTTCTTCAACGCATTGCAGGTGGCGGCACGCATCTTAGAAGACCAGCGGAAGGCACTTCCCGCGCGGGAGGTCCTGAAGCCTGTTGAGCGGCGGGTGCAGTTCGGCGTGGAGCTCGTGCCTTCGATGTCGCTGGACAAGGTTGTGGAGTATGCGAGGCGGTTCGAACTCGGCGGCGCCGACTTCGTCTGGATTACCGACCACTACACGAACAGAGACCCATACGTGACACTCTCCTTGATTGCGAGGGCGACTGACGTCATGAACCTCGGCGTCGGCGTCACGAACCCTTACACGCGGCACATCGCTTCGACGGCGTCGGCGGTCGCCTCTTTAGACGAGCTTTCAGAGGGGCGAGCGGCTCTCGGCTTAGGTCCCGGTGACCGCTCCACACTCGCAGCTCTGAACATCGAGCTGGAGAAGCCGCTGACGCGGGTGAAGGAAACGGTTCTGGCGTTGAGGGCGTTGTGGAGTGGAGAGCCCGTGAGGTTCGACGGGAAGACAGTGCGGCTCGAGGGGGCAAGGATGAGCTTCAGACCGCCTAACGAAATACCCATCTACATCGGGGCGCAAGGCCCGAAGATGCTCAGGCTCGCAGGGGAGATTGGCGATGGCGTCCTGATAAACGCCTCCAACGAAAAAGATTTCGAACTGGCGTCAAAGAACATAAAAAGCGGCGTGGAGGCGGCGAACCGCAAGCTCAAAGACGTAGACGTCGTCGCTTACACATGCTTCTCCGTCGCAGAGAGCGAGGCGGACGCAAAGAAGGCGGCAACGCCAGTTGTAGCCTTCATCGCCGCAGGTTCGCCAGAAAACGTCCTCGAAAGGCACGGGCTCGACGTCGAAAAGGCTAACAAGATGAAAGAGCTCATCTCGAAGGGTAAAATACCCGACGCCTTCGCCCTCGTGGACGACGACTTCATAGAGGCGTTCTCGGTCAGCGGAACGCCAGAACAGTGCATAAACAAGATTGAGACCCTACTCAAAGCTGGCGTCACGCAGTTCGTCTTCGGCTCGCCCCTAGGCAAGAAGAAAAAAGATGCCCTACAATTGATTACTGAGAAGGTGATGCCTGCGTTCACCGCTTAATTTTTCCTATTTTTCGGTTTTAACTTCTAAATTTTTAGGAAGATGTTGCTGCTAATCCCCTTTAAAGGAGGGCAGGGGAGGCGGGTGGGAAAGTATTTATATACTTGTGTTCTATGAATATGTGACGAGTCCGTGGGTATATCCTGCGGTCAGGGGCAGCGTGCCCAGCCCGACGGGGGCGGCTCGTTCTGAACCACACTCCCTAACCTCATGCATCCGTTGGATGCCCCTTACTTCAGTGCGGGGAGGAAGTCACTTATGTTAGGCATGAAAAAAGCAGATGCTTGGATAAGGCTTGTATCATATATTATAGATGGAATTCTTGTAGCAATTGCAGGTTATATAATTAGTTTCGTTTTTGTTTTTTGGAGTTATGGGTTTGAAGTATTTACACACCCTTTTGCATTATCTTTATTTGAAGCAATTAGACCTCTTTTAGTTTTCTTAATAAGTGCGGGGTATTTCATTTACTTCTTTGGAAAAAAGGGGATGACACTGGGTATGAGATTGATGAGAATAAAAGTGTGTAGAACAGATGGGACATGTCCGATAGGATATAAAAGGGGGTTTCTTAGATGGGTTGGGATGATTATATCAAATTTGGTGATTGGTTTGGGTTTTCTTTGGATTCTAATAGATAAAAATAGACAGGGATGGCATGATAAAATAGCTGATACATATGTTGTAGTGGTGTGAAACCCAACAAACCGCCAAGGATGCCCCGCAATTTATTGCGGGGTGGAGCGGCTGGGGCGTAGATCCCAAATGTATCTATTCTTAAGCAATTTTTTCATCATAGCTTTGTCCAGCCACTTCTCTTTATGGTTGGCTAAAGACGCGGGAGTTAGCAGCGACACATTCTTAAAGATGAAACCAAAAGTTAAGGAGGCGGTAGGTCGAGATGCCGGTAGTGAAACTGTATTATGACGACTTGGAGCGGCTGACAGGCGTGAGCAAAGACGTGATTTTAGAGCGTCTGCCTATGCTCGGCGCCGACATCGAGCGTATCGAGGAGGATCATGTTGCGGTGGAGTTCTTCCCGAACCGTCCGGACCTTTTTAGCGTGGAGGGCGTCGCCCGTGCGATGCGGGGCTTCCTCGAGCTTGAGGCGGGGCTTCCGAGGTTTGAGGTCAAGCAGTCCGACATTAAAATGCTCGTGGATGCTTCGGTAAAGGGCGTGCGTCCTCATGTTGTTTGTGCGCTTGTCCGCAACTTAAAATTAGATTCGAGGGCGATAGAGTCGCTAATGCAGCTCCAAGAGCACTTGCACTGGGGCTTGGGGCGGAATCGTGCCAAGGTTTCTGTCGGCGTGCATGATTTCTCGAGAGTAAAGCCACCGTTTCACTACTTGGCGGCGTCGCCAGATTTTAAGTTCGTGCCGCTGGACTTCAACGAAGAGATGAGCATGCAGGAAATTCTGGAGCGACACCCGAAAGGTATAGCGTTTAGCTTCATCCTCGAAGGCTTCGACCGCTACCCGCTGATTCAGGACAATGAGGGCAATGTGCTCTCTTTTCCGCCGATAATCAACGCTGAGCTAACAAGAGTTACAGAGGAGACGAGAGACATTTTCATAGAGGTGACGGGCACCGAAGAGGCGGGAATTTCGCTTGCGCTGAACATAATCGTGTGTGCGTTGGCGGAGCGTGGCGGCGAGATTCACAGCGTCGCAGTTCACGATTCGACAACGAAAATCACGCCGAACCTCGAAGCAAGGAAAATGCGGGTGAGCGTCAGCGCCGCTACAAGGCTTATTGGCGTTCGGCTGACTGCGGAGACTGCCAGGGAGTGCTGCGAGCGCTTGCGGCTCGGCGCTGAGATTTTGGGCGACGATGAGCTTGAGGTCAGCATTCCTGCATACAGGACGGACATCATGCACTCCTGGGATATTATTGAGGACATAGCCATCGGCTACGGCTACGAGAACATCGGCGGCGAGCTTCCAAGCACGGTGACGGTCGGCGAGATTCATCCGACGGAGGAGTGGAAGGCGCTCGCCCGGGATGTCATGACCGGCTTGGGGTATTTAGAGGTGATGACATTCACGCTGGCGAGCGAGGAGAGGCAGTTTTTGAGGATGCGGCGTCCGCAGCCACCGTCGTTGCTCAAAGTTGCGTCGCCGATAACTACCGAGCATACGATGTTGCGGGTTTCGCTGTTACCGAGCCTGCTCGAAGTGCTTTCATTGAACAGGCATTACGAGCTACCGCAACGCATTTTTGAAGTCGGAGCCGTTTTCCCGCCGCCGTCGCTGCAGGAGCGTCAGAGTCTTGCGGCGGTCTCGATGCACGTAGACGCCGACTTTGCCGAGGTTAGGGCGGTGGTGGACGCCGTGCTCGAGGAGCTTCTGGCGGCGCCGGCATCTGTAAAGTTTGTGCCTTCCGACGATAGCGCGTTCTTAGAAGGGCGCAGAGGCGATATAATAATAGGTGGCGTGAATGTCGGCGTCTTCGGTGAGCTCCATCCTGAAATATTAGAGAATTTCGAGCTTGTCCACCCGGTCGTCGGCTTCGAACTCGACCTTGATGCAATTTTCGGAGATGGGCGGTAAAGAGGTCATAATAGATACGAATGCTCTTTTCATACCTGCGCAGTTCCACGTTGACATTTTCAGCGAGCTCGAGCGGCTCGGCTACACGAGGGCGCTGGTGCCGAAAGAAGTGATGTGCGAGCTTGAGCGTGTGCGGAAGAAGCTTAAAGGTCGCCATAAGATCGCGGCGGAGTTAGCATTGGAGCTATTGCGAAAATATCGTGCTGAGGGGCGTTTGCTGAGCGTTAAAGTGGAGGAGTGCAACGCTGCCGATGTTAGTGCGGTGAGCGTCGACGAAGCACTGCTACAGCTTGCGAAAAAGCGGGGGGCGGCGGTGTTCACTAATGATTCCAATCTGAAACGAAGATTGTTGAGAGAAAGTGTCACCGTCGTCTATTTAAGGGGGAAAAATAGGCTTGAGGAAAGGAGTTGAGTTACTCCTTCTTCGCAGCTATACCGAGGACCCCCCATCAGGACTAAGATTCCACCGGCAAGACTAAGAGCAAAAGCCGCCATATTTCCCCCTTCCTCGTTTACCATTTTTATCAATTATTTAGCCGTTACAATCTTAGTTAAGGTATCCCTACGTAAATCTGAGGGGGGTGTTAGGAATCATAGATATACACTGCCATCTCACGTTCAAGCAATACGACGAGGACCGTGAGAAAGTCATTGAAGACGCGAAAATGGTGTTACGGGCGGTGGTAGTCAGCGGAACTGAACCTGAGGACTCAGAGAATGCTTTAAGGCTTGCTGCCGAGCACGAGGGCTTTATTTTCGTGACCGCGGGGCTACACCCGATTCACGTCGAGGAGCTCGGCGACAAGGACATAGAACGGTATCAGGAGTTCATCGCCGAGAACAAGAAGAAAATCATAGGCATAGGTGAGATAGGGTTGGACTACCACTGGATCAAGGAGCCTTTGAAGATAAGGAAAACTAAGGAAGTTTTCCTCGAATTTTTGCGGCTTGCTAAGGAGTTGGATTTGCCTGTCGTGCTACACTTGCGGAACGCCGTCGAGGAGGGCTTCAAGCTCGTCGTGGACGAGGACGTTCGCAAGGCGGTTTTCCACTGTTACACTGGGAAGCCACAGCTCGCCTCTGAAATCTGGGACGAGGGTTACTACATCTCGCTGCCGACGTCCATCGTGCGGAGCAAGACGATGAAGAAGGTGGCGAAGATAGCACCTTCGTCGCTTCTGCTTGCGGAGACGGACGCCCCCTACTTATCGCCATTCGAGGGCGAGGAGCGGAACGTCCCGCAGAATGTGCGCATCGTCTACGAAAAGATTGCGGAACAGCGAAAAACCGATGCTGATTCTTTAGAGACGACACTACTACGAAACTTCGAGGAGCTTTTCGGCGTCGTGCCCGAAAACGTGCCGAGGCTTAGAAGAAGAGAAAAGAGAGAGGAGGAAGAGTAGTGCGGCGCGCCCTTAAGGCTACACTCCCTCTAACATCCTCTCAAGCCTTTGCAGCCCCTCCTTAATGCTTTCTGTGGACGTAGCGTAGGAGAAGCGGACGTAGCCGCTGCAGGAAGGACCGAAGGCAGAGCCGGGCGTTGTCGCCACGTAAAGCTCCCTCAACGACTTCTCCGCGAACGTCATGCCGTCCATACCTGCCGTCTCGACATTTACAAAGACGTAGAACGCACCTTCAGGGCGCTCGCAATGCAAGCCGAGCTTTTGCAGCCCCTCAACTATCAAGTCTCGTCGCCGCCTGAATTCCGCAACCATCTCCCTCAAGCTTTCTCTCGACCGCTCGTCCCGGAGGGCGGCGAGCGCCCCGAACTGCGCGAATGACGTTGCGCACGTCACGGAGTGCTGTTGGACTTTGAGCATTGCGTTCAGAATTTCGGGCGGCGCTACAGCGTAGCCGATTCGCCATCCTGTCATCGCATATGTCTTCGAAAAGCCGTCCACGAGAATCGTGCGCTCCGCCATCCCTTCGAGCGTCGCAAAACAGATATGCTCACGCCCGTAGATTATTTTACTGTATATTTCATCCGAAAGGACGAGCAGGTCCTTATCCTTTGCGAACTCTGCAACCTCTTCAAGCTCCTTCTTGCTGAGGACGTAGCCGACTGGGTTGTTCGGGCTATTTATGACTATAAGTTTGGCTTTCGGCGTGAAGACTTTCTCAAGACACTCGTAAGTTACCTTCTCGCCCCTGTCCGCAAACCGCTTCGTCCAGACGACCTCGCCGCTTGCGAGCTGCGCAGCCGCCGCATAGCTCACCCACGCCGGCTCCACAAGAATAACGGCATCGCCAGCGTCCAAAGTCGCCATGAAAGCCTCGTAAATCGCATGCTTCGCCCCCGGCGTCACGAGAACGTCATCAGCACGCACGTCAAGCCCGTATTCCTCGCCAAGGCGGGCGGCTATTTCTCCCCGCAGCTCAGGAATGCCGGCAGCCTGCGTGTAGTGCGTGCGTCCTTCGTCTAAAGCACGCTTCGCCGCCTCGCAGATGTGCGACGGCGTGTCAAAATCCGGCTCGCCGAGCGTGAAGTCCACGACCGGTTTTCCTTGCGCTCTCAACTCCTTTGCCAGCTTCCCCATTTTTAGCGTTGCCGACTCCTTTACCCCGCTAAACCTCCGCGAAACCATCAAGGTTAAATGAGGTTGAGCATATTTAACTGTGAAGATGCCGCATGACGCCCCGGTAGCTTAGCCCGGAAGAGCGGCTGACTTGTAATCAGCAGGTCGGGGGTTCAAATCCCCCCCGGGGCTTGATTACAAAATTGCAAATCCCTCGGAAAAAGAAGATAAACAACGCTTTTGACATCAAAGAACAAATGAGGAGGCTCGGCTTTTACTGGGCAGGCGAGACAGGTTTGCTTTGGGAACTGGAGGGCGTTTTGAGCGAGAACAAACTAAAAGAGCTCGCAGAGCTTGATCCTGAAGAGGCGGTGCCGAAGGCATTTCCGCTGATAAAAAAGGTGCAAGACTCAAAACCGAGGGGGAGCGATGAAAGAGCTGAGAGAATGAAGAGAGCTACTCGGGGAGCTCGTTCGTAGGTTTTCATGGGACCATGTCATCAGTAATATTGCTAGTTCCGCCAAGAACTCCACACGTGTTCTTCGCTACTCTGAACTTATGAGTCATGACGCCGTTAAAGTCTTTAGCAGGAGATTTAAAAATTTAACACCAGCCATAGACCTCGTAACGTAGTTAAAAGTAACATTCGAGGTTCTTAGAAAAATGAAAATTAAAAAATTGATTTTCTTGCTTCAGGCAGAGCCTTCCCTTAACTTATTAATGACGATCTCAGCGGCTTTTTTCCCTGAGAGGAGCATGCCGCCGAAGACGGCGCCCATGCGGTGGGCGCCGGCGACGGCGTTCGCCGCCATGCCCGTGACGAGCAGCCCGGGATAAATCTCACGGGTATTTTCCAAAACTTCCTGTTCCGCTTGTTTTGCGAACATCGAGCGTTCGCCGACGACGTCGCCGGTTTTCGTGGCGAGTCGTCCGACTTTCTTCGCGACGAGCTTGCAGACGTTGCACTCATGTCCCGTGGCGTCAATCACGAACTCAGAGCGGAACGCTAAGGGATCCACGTGCAAGCCTGCGAGCTCAACAGCAGTCCAATTCACGACGACGCCCCGCACTCTTTGTTGATCATCGACGACGACGTCCTCGACGCTTAGCCCGTTGAGAATTTTGACGCCTGCCCTTATTGCACCCAGACAGAGACAGGCGGCGGTTTCGATGGCGTCAGCCACGTAAAGCGTTTCACCACCGCTCGCCGCCACCTCTTCGAAGCGCACGCCGAGTTCCTTAAGAATAGGAGTCGCCGCCGCCTCTATAACGATTTTCGGGAGCATCATGCCGCCGCCCCAGATGCCACCGCCGATGTTGAGCCGCCGCTCGAAGACCACGACGCGCAAGCCGGCGCACCCAAGGAAATACGCAGCGGTTAGTCCTGAAGGTCCGGCGCCTACCACCGCCACGTCCGCTTCCAAGCAGCTCAAAAAATCCTCAAAAGACTTTTTTAGTATGGCTCTCGACGTCTCAAGCTCCATAAATCACCCTCCTTGCAGAGTGTCTCTGCTTACCCAGTCTCCGCTTACGCATCACCCTCTATATAGCGACAATTTTATAAAAGTGGGAGCATAGGGGTGTGATAATATGTCGAAGATAGGTAAAGATATCAGGGTCGAGAGGATTATCGATAGAGAGAGTGGGAAGACTGTCATCGTGCCGATGGACCACGGCGTCACCTCAGGACCGATAAAAGGGCTGGAGGACATGAAAATTGCGGTGAACGCCGTTGCTGAAGGCGGTGCGAATGCTGTCATCCTGCACAAAGGAATTGTCAGGGCGGGGCACCGGGGTTATGGTAAAGACATTGGGCTCATCATTCATCTCTCTGCAAGCACCTCGCTCGGTCCCGACCCGTTGAACAAGGTCCTAGTAGCGACGGCCACAGAGGCAATAAAGCTCGGCGCCGACGCCGTCTCCGTGCATGTGAACGTCGGTGCCGAGAACGAGGCTGAGATGCTCAGGGAACTCGGCGCCGTCGCTCGTGAGTGCGAGGAGTGGGGCATGCCGCTCGTTGCGATGATGTATCCTCGCGGCAAGAAAGTGACGGACGAGCACGCCGTCGAATACGTAAAGCATGCGGCTCGTGTTGGTGCGGAACTCGGCGCCGACATAATAAAGACAAATTACACTGGTGACCCCGACACCTTCAAGGAGGTTGTTAAAGGTTGTCCAGTTCCCGTGGTCATTGCGGGTGGTCCGAAGATGAGCAGCGACGAGGAAGTCTTTGAAATGATAAAGGGGGCTATGAGTGCTGGCGCGACTGGCGTTTCCATCGGACGTAATATCTTCCAACATGACGACCCCAAGAAGATGACGAGAGCCATTTCGATGATAGTCCACGAAGATGCATCCGTGGAAGAGGCTTTAAAGTTCTTAAGGTCTTGATTTGATGGAAGTGAAAATATGGACAAGGAGGTCTGGGTAAGAGCCGATGAGGGGGGGTGGGAGGAGAAAAAAATAAGAATAACAACAGCCCTCGAATCGGGCGCAGATTTCGTTCTTGTTGACGTTGAGGACGTGCCGAGGGTAAAAGAGCTCGGTATGATAAAGACGGCAGCGTTTGTCGCAGGAGACGCCGGCTTAGACGAGTTAGAAGACGTGGCGGCAGAGCTAATCGTGTTCGGCAAGGGCTGCGAGGGCGACGGCACCACACCTTTACTTTTCGATTTTAGCCAGTCAACGCTCTTCAAATCGCTTGAAAGTGCCAAGGATGTTGTAGGGAAGGAGCGGTTGGGCGCCTACATCGAGATTCGCGGGAAGGAATATGAGCGGCTGGCGGTGGCGCTTGCAAGCTTCTGCCGTTACCTCATTGTAGTAGGAACCGATTGGAAAGTAATCCCGCTTGAGAACTTGATAGCTGAGTTGCAGAAATACGACGTGAAGATAATCACCGGCGTGAAGGACGTTGCGGAGGCGAGGACTGCCTTCGAGACGCTGGAGCACGGCGCCGACGGCGTTTTACTCGACACGGACGACCTCAACGAAATAAAAAAGACGGTGGGACTGAAGGAGCTGCTTAGGCAGGAGCGTTTGCCGCTGACTATCGCCAGAGTTACGAAAATCGAGCCGCAAGGCATGGGCGACCGTGTCTGTGTGGACACATGCTCCTTAATGCGGCGTGGCGAAGGCATGCTCGTCGGCTCGTTTTCGGGTGCGTTCTTCCTCGTGCATTCCGAGACCGAGGAGAGCCCGTATGTGGAGGCTCGCCCTTTCAGAGTGAACGCCGGCGCCGTGCACTCTTACATACTCGTCGGCGAGAAGACGAAATACCTCGCTGAACTCTCGGCGGGCGATGAGGTTCTGATTGTGAACTCGGAGGGCGTCACGAGGAAAGCAACCGTAGGACGCGTGAAGATCGAGCGGCGCCCGCTGATACTTGTGGAGGCGGAGGCTGAAGGGCGCAGGTTCAGCATAGTCCTGCAGAACGCCGAAACCATAAAGCTGATGGGTAAGGAGCGCCCGATTTCCGTGGCGGAACTCAAGGAGGGCGACGAGGTTCTGGTGCACCTCTCCTCAGAGGCGAGACACTTCGGAATCTCGATAGACGAGACGATAATCGAGAAGTAGCGAACTAGTCCGCAACGACCCACGAATGCAAAACCGCCGCCTCCTTGAACATCGTCCATGCGTAGATCTGAGCCCGATAGTAGAGGAGACCCACCGCACAGGCGACAACCACCACCACGATTGCGAGGAGAAAGAGGGAGAATAGAGGAAAGTGGCAAAATAGCTCTTTGAACAGCGTCAGAAATGGAAATTTAACTCCTTCATCTGCCATTTCTATCATCATTTCTCCCCCTACCAATGTCAAGGCGATATCCAGTATGACCGACAGGGCGGTCACGCCGAAGCCCGTCAGCAGCGACAGGGAGGTCATGTAGATTCTCGCCCGTGCGATTCTGTCGTCGCAGGCTCGGAGGAACCTCCGCAGCTCGTCCTTGTTGTCGAAGGCGAAGTCCGAGAGTTCCAGCCGTGAGCCGCTGATGCGTCTAATTCCGCTCTCGTCGGCTTCGACCCAGCGGAACGACAAGCTCAGGAGGAGAAGCTTGAAGTACTCCGACCAAATTCTCGGGCTCCGCAGGGGTCTAGGGCTTACGACCTCGCCGCACTTCCGCACGAGCTCTTTCGCAAAGCTCATAAGCCGCCCGTAACAACATTACCTTATGAAGAAGGTTAAGGTTTACGTGGCGGGACCGTTTTTCACGCAGGCGGAAGAGAGGTTCATGCGGGGGGTCAAAGAGGAGTTGAGTGTCGCTGGCGTTGAAGTCAAAACGCCGCTGGACATAGGTTATGTTGCCGGCGGCTCCGCCGAGGTCTTTGAGGCGGATTTACAAGCGATTCGGGAGTGCGACGTGCTCGTTGCGATACTTGATGGGCACGACGCCGGGACGATGTGCGAGGTCGGCTACGCACGTGCGCTCGGGAAGCGCATCATTGGACTATGGACCGACAAGGAGCGGCGGCTTGACCCCTTCGTGCAGTGGCTGTGCGACGAGGTCGTCACGAGCTTGAAGGAGCTGAGAAAGAAGGTCTGACCGGCTCGTGCGTTGCGTCCGCACGTGCAAGGCTCCGAGGCGGCATGCCTCAATTCAAGCTCGTCAAGACGAGCTGAAAGCAGCGCTTCCCTGCAAGAGGTTCTAATCTCCTCTTAGGCTTTTCACTCCTTATTTTACGACAGGCTCTGCAGAGTTGAGTTTCGCCAAAGCTCGTCGTTACACCAGCAGTTCTGCGTTTATCACGCCGCCCTGCCCGGGGCGGTTCGTGACGACCGCATCTCCGAGCTCCGTTTCGATGATTGCGCCCTTAGTTATGATGTTTCGCCGTGAAAACAGTGGGTTCGCCGGATTTTCCTTCACCCTCAGAATCTTGGCTTTCACGGTTACGCCCTTCCGTGGGTCTGAGACGTTTGCGACGTCGCATCGTAGGAGCCGCACCTTGCGGTTGCCGCCCCGCACCCTTATGACCTTACGGACGGTCTCGCCGAGCGCCGTCTCGGACGGCGGACGCCCCAACTCGTACTTTCTCTTCTTCCTGTGCTTGTGGTACCTGCCACCCGAGGGCTTCCTCCTCGCCCTCCCGTGCCACACCGCCATGCAAAATGAGTTGGTAACCCCATTAAAAATGCTTTCGCTCGCAAGAGGGGTGCCGAGAGTTACGTGTGGATTTGAAGCTTGAGCCGCATGCCGCCACCGCACTAGCGAGCTGAGATGTGAAACTAGAGCTGGGCGTTAGGGTCAAGGAGAGCTGCGCTCAACCGACTTAGTGAACATTGAACTCGGCGTGGGCGGCAATAGCTTAATCCTCCCTGCGACGTTCCGTGTCGATCAAGCTCGCTCACATGCAGTTTCGAGTTTCCGGTTGGGAGAATTTCAGAGTCATGTGTGCGTGTTGGTTGAGTTACCGTCAAGTTTACATAAACTTAACAGCAGGTCGTTTCAGTCGAGGACTGCAGTCCTCCACCCGTATGTCATAATCACTCCAAAGCTTTTTCTGTATGCTCTCAAATTCTTTTTTCAGTTTGCGTCCCGCATCTTCGAGCTGTTTACGGCGACGCTCCACTTTATCCATTTCAGCCAGAAAGTTCTCCCGAAGGGAGTCGGCGACGTCGGGATTTTCTTTGTAAAAGCTGTAGTCACGGCGACCACGACGTAGCTCATAGCTATGCTTTGCAATGAGCTCATAGCTATGCTTTGCAATGTTCTGAGCCAATTTCTCTATGTCTGACCAGTCCCTCCGCTGGGCATATTCCTCCAGTTTTGCCCTGTGTTCGCTAAGGAGGGTTTTAACCATGTCTTCTTCGAGAGGCTCAAGAACTTCTGCGTAGCGTTTGCCGAGGTTATCGTATTCCTCCACTTTTTTCCAAGCATCTGGAAACTTCTCTTTGAACTGGTCGAAAGCCAACTTTGCTCGGTCGCTGTCGTCCCACTCTGAAGGCTCCCCCAGAGGCTTGAAGCTTGGCCAAACGTCTCTGGGCATTTCCTCGATTTCACGAAGGAAGGGTGCTATGACGTACCTTATCAGGTCCAAAATTGCTGGCTTCTCGCTCTGCTTCCGCATGTGTTTGAATTGCCGTTGTGTTTGCTCGTACATTGCCAATGTGCCTATAGCAATCACCCAAGTTCCGACTACTAACATGCAATCCATCCAGTCCATACAAGCCAGCCCTCCAAAACGCCTCTCATTTTTGCCCATTTCCTTTTGCCGTTTAAGTTCCTAGCCCGTAGCTGCTCCGGCGTTAAGGCGGAGCGTGCCGTCGTGCGTCAGCGTCCGGTGGCGGCGATGACGAAACAAATATTTAGGTCGGAAAAGCTCTTAGTTACATGGCGAAAATTACAATAAGCCTGATAAAGGCGGACGTTGGTGGATATCCCGGACATGCTTCGGTTCATCCTAAGCTCAAGGAGAAGGCAAAGGAATGCCTGAAGCAAGCTAAAGAGTCAGGACTTCTTGTGGATTTTCACGTCATGGGCGCAGGCGACGACCTTCAGCTTCTGATGAGTCACGAGCGTGGCGTGGATGACGAGGAGATCCACCAGCTTGCGTGGGACACCTTCGTCGAGGCGACGCAGGTTGCGAAGGAGTTGAAGCTTTACGGCGCCGGTCAAGACTTGCTTAAGGATGCGTTTAGCGGTAACATCCGTGGTATGGGTCCAGGCATCGCCGAGATGGAGTTTACGGAGCGTGAGGGCGAGCCGCTCATCGCATTCATGATGGACAAGACCGAGCCCGGAGCGTTCAATCTCCCGATATTCAAGATGTTCGCCGACCCGTTCAACACCGCAGGGCTCATCATCGACCCCACGCTCCACGACGGCTTCGTCTTCGAAATCTGGGACATCATGGCACACCGCAAAGTCCTCATGCGGGCGCCCGAGGAGCTTTACGACATCCTCGCTCTCATCGGCGCAAAGTCCAGATACGTGATAAAGCGAGTGTATCCGAAGGAGACACACCCGAAGCTCCCAAGCGACGAGCCTGTTGCCGTTATAAGCACGGAGAAACTGTATCAAATCGCCGAGAAATATGTGGGTAAGGACGACCCCGTGGCGCTCGTACGGGCGCAGTCAGGACTGCCAGCGCTCGGCGAGGTTCTTGAAGCTTTTGCTTTCCCGCACCTCGTTTCAGGCTGGATGCGAGGCTCGCACAACGGTCCTGTCATGCCTGTTTCTTTCAGGTATGCGCAGTGCACCCGCTTCGACGGTCCGCCGAGAGTCGTGGCTGCCGGCTTCCAGATTGCGAACGGCAAGCTCGTCGGACCCGTAGACCTCTTCGACGACCCCGCCTTCGACTACACGAGACAAAAGGCGCAAGAAATAACCGAATACATGCGGCGGCACGGCCCCTTCGAGCCGCACCGACTGCCGCTCGAAGAAATGGAATATACAACGCTGCCAGAAGTCCTCAAAAAGCTTGAAAGCCGATTCGAAAGCGCCTAAGCCGAACGTGCTTTTTCTAATTCTTCTTATTTTTTTAACGGCTTTTTAATGTTTTCAAATGCGCTACAGCAACGTTTCGCCGCTCGCCTCATGGTTCTGCTAAACGTTCCGTGCGGACGTGCCAGAGGTGGGGCGGGAGATAAGAAGCGAGAGCCGATTGCGAGCGCCTCTGCACGGGCAAGACGAGAAATCAAAACGCCGACGATGCCGTTAATAAGTTCCATGCCCCTATTTATGATGGCAGTAGGCTTAAGCAAACGGCAGGAGGGGGAAAATAGACCGCTGTGGCGTTTGCGGTTTTTATAATTTGCCTGAGGATAGCGGGAACGAGGCACGTAATAACCAAGGCTACTCAGACGAACAGGATTCAAGTGGCGGTCATAGGAACATTGCTGGCAATGCCGTTGGTCGTGGCAATGACTTTGATTTTCGACGATATGGACTGGTTGCGGCGTTAGGATTCTGTGTGCTGACTGACGTCGGTTCTGCGCTCCTCACGCGGGAAATTAGCCTGAAAGTTGGGCGTGAGATGCTGATAATAGCAATTTTCGTGATTCTCGGCGTGCCGTGCGGCGTCGCTCGTTTCGAACTGGTTACCATGAGCCTATAATTTATCATAACCAACGATTTTGTATGCGGTTTGTCGTGTGCGTAAAACAGGTGCCCGACCCGAGGCATTTTCACGAAATTTCTTTAGACGCGGAGACGAAGCGAATTCAGCGGGAGGGCGTGCCGTCGGTGGTAAACCCGACGGACGAGAACGCCGTCGAAGAGGCTTTACGACTGCGAGAACGCCACAGCGGCACAGTAACGGCGATAAGCATGGGACCGCCACAGGCCGCCTCCGCTTTAAGAAAAACGCTGGCGATGGGCGTGGACACAGCCGTCCTCCTCTCAGATGCAGTTTTCGCCGGCGCCGACGCCCTCACAACAGCTTTCACGCTCGCAAAGGGCATAAAGAAGCTTGGCGGTTTTGACTTGGTGCTTTGCAGCGCCGAGTCTGCGGACGGCGGCACGTCGCAAGTCCCGCCGACGCTTGCGGAATTTCTCGGCGTGCCGCATGCCGTTTTCGTCAGCGAAGTCGAGCATTTAAACGCTGAAAAAAAGGAGCTTGTGGTCAAGAGAGAGTTGGAAAACGGTTACATGCGGGTGCGTCTTAAGTTGCCTGCCGTCATCTCTGTAACTTCGGAAATAAACACGCCAAGGTTGCCGCCTGCAGCCAGCATCATGGAGGCGGCAAGGAAAGAGGTAAAAGTGTGGGATGCAGTGGCTTTAGGCGTTAAGCGTGACGAGGTCGGGCTTCAAGGCTCGCCGACGAGGGTTTTGGAAATTTTCAAGCCTGAGATTGAGAGGCACCGCATCATCTTGCGGGGCGACGCCGAGGAGGTTGTGGAAAGGGCAGTTGAGCTTCTCGAAGCGTGGGGCGCATTGGTTTAGCGCAACATACTTCCCGTATTACGGTTGCGTTACGGTTAGCGCTCTTCGCTCCTTGTTCTCGCTCACATCCCAACCCTCGCAGCCTTTTTCTCCCACTCCGCCGCCACAAAGCGCTCTCTTGAAAATACGAAATGGAAAAAGAGCCCGATGCCTCGGCCGTCGAGCCCTCACGGAAACCACAAATACTCGGGCGAGTGTAAAAATTAATGAAAGTGAGAAAGGCATTGACGATGACGTAAACAGCGAGATGCGCCAGAAACCCGCCTCGCCTTCTCAACCTCTAATTCCCTCCCTCCATACCCGCTTGAAGTCCTCCGAGGTGCCAATGCTCTATATCAGTTACCTCATATAAAACGTTGCAGAACAACAAGGTCTTTTCCCAAAAATAGTTAGCAGAACGGTTAAATGTTAAAGGGGAAACTTGTAGTGAGATGATTATAAGAAGCGTGGAGCTCAGAAATTTCATATCGCACGAGCGCACGAGGGTGCATTTCCCGCTCGGCGTCACTGTCATCGTAGGACCAAATGGTGCGGGTAAAAGCTCGATTCTGGACGCTATGCTTTTCGCTCTTTTCAGGGAACGTGTCCGAGGCGAGCGGCTGGAGGATTTGATACGGCGGGGTGCCGACACCTCACAGGTGAAGCTCACTTTCGATGAGGGTGGCGTCGAATACGTGGTCGAGCGGACGCTGAGCCGTAAGAGCAAAGGTAGGGGCGGTGGCGAGGCACAGTTCCGCCGCTTGGGCGTGGGCGGCAAGCCCGTCGAGGGGCAGCGGGCTGTTTCTGAAGAAATACTTAAAACACTCGGCATGGACAAAGACGAAATACTGAACTCCGTATTTGTGAGGCAGGGAGAAATCGCCGCAATCATCGAGGCTGAGCCTTCAAAGCGCAAAGAGCTCTTCGGAAAGCTACTCGGCTTGGAAAAGCTGGAAAATGCCTACGATGGCATGAAAACCGTCATAGATCATTTTAAAAGCAAGCTCGAAACATATACGGCGCCGCTTGCCGAACTTAAATCTTTAGAAGAGCGTAAGGCGCAGCTCGACAATGAAATAAAAGAGCTTGAGCAGGAAGTGAAGAGGCTTGCGGCGGATTTTAAAGGATGTGAGGGGAGGTTTAAGGCTGCAAAAGCCGCCCTCGACGACGAGGAGGCGAGAAGGAAGAAATATGAGGAGATTAAAAGCGAGTTGCGGGTGCTCGAGGAGCGAGCAGCGCTACTGCATCGGAATACGGAGCAGCTCGCTAAGGAATTAGAAGATGCGGAGACTGCTTCGAGGAGGGCTGAAGCTCTCGAACCCGAAATATCAAAAATTCAGACGCTTGAGAACCTCCTTCTCGCTAAAGCCGCTGCAGATAACTTGCGCACGAAAGAGAAGGCTCTCGCAAAGGAGCTTGAAAAGGTGGAGAAGCTTGCTAAAGAGCTTGAAGCAACTAAAAACGCTTACGAAAAATTTTTAGAGCTTCAAGCAGCTCTTGAGAAGAAAGAAGCTGAAAAGAAAAATTTGGAGACGTATCTATTAGAGGAAGGACGCCTGAAATACGAAATTTCATCCTTAGAGGTTCGTATTTCTGAGACGGAGCAGGAACTCAGCAAGTTGGAAGCTTTTGCCGTTGGGGTCTTAGGGGAAATTTCGGCGGAGGCGAAGGGGCGCTTGATTAAAGATTTGGAGACGGAGCGAGTTAGGGCGAGGGATGAAATTTTCTCACTCGAGCGGCGGCGTGGCGAGGCTATTGGTAGAATAGCTGAAATAGAAGAAACCCTAAAGAAAATAGAGGGGGCGAGCGAGTGCCCTGTCTGCGGCAGGGAGCTGGACGACGCTCATAAGCAACAGCTTATCAGTAGGCTTAAAGCTGAGAAGTCGAGCTTAGAGGCTCTTGCTCAAGCGTTCTACGACGAAATAGGAGCGTTAAAGGCAGAAATAAAGCAAATAGACAGTAGGATAAAAGAAGTTTCCAGCGTGAATGTCGAGTATATCGAGAAGAGCAGGCGTGAGCTTGAAAGGGCGAAGAAAGAGCTTTCAGCGAAGAATAATAAGCTCATAGAAATAACGCCGATGCTGAAGGCGTTTGAAAACATCGTGAACAGCATAGACAGGCTTAAGGGCGAGCTGGAAGCCCTACATGGCGATTACCAGCAGTATATTGGCGCTTTGAAGGCGCTCGAAGCCGAGCGGGCGGAGGCCGAGGTGAAAAGAGAGCTCGAAGATGTGAAAAACAAGCTTTCTGAAAAGCTTTTTGAGGTTAAAAGGCTCGAATCAGAGCTTGGCTATATGCCTGAGGACCCTGAGATGGAGCTTAGGAAGCTTAGGCTTAAAAAATTAGAATATGATAGGTTTAAGTCCATTGCGGAGCGCATAGAAGAGTTGAAGGCGCGACTTGAGGACGTTAGAGCGGAGTTAAGGTGCACAACGGAGGAGCACGAGCGGCTAAATGTGAGGCTTGAGGCGCTCGGCTTCAGCGAAGAAGCCTACGAGCTTGCGAGGCAAAAGTTCGAGAAACTTAGAGCCGAGCTTGAGAATCTTAACATCAAGCTGAGGACTGCAAAGAACCGCAAGGAGGACAAAGTCGAGGAGCGCCGCCGCTTATCTGGGAGGATTGAAGAGCTTGTGAGATTGAAGGTGGAGACGGAAGTCATGCGGAAGTTCGTTGGTGATTTGGAAAAAATAAGATGGGCGTTCTCGAAGGACGGCGTGCAGCGGCTGCTCAGGGAGTTTGCGCTCCCGCTAATCTCCGAGCATGCCGGAGAATATCTGGAGAAGTTTAACATCGGCGTTTCTGGCGTGCGGATCGACGAGGATTTCAATATTTACGTGATGACCGCTGTCGGCGAGCTTCCCATAAAGTCCATAAGCGGCGGGCAAAAGGTGGCAGTGGGCATCGCCCTGCGACTCGCCATCGCAAGCGCCCTCGTCGGGAAAGTCTCCACAGTCGTTATGGATGAGCCCACCGCTTTCCTCGACGAAGAGCGGGTCAGAGAACTCGTGGATGCCATGCGCAGCTTCTTCATGGGCGGCGCCTCAATTCCACAGATGATACTTGTATCGCACCACAGAGAGCTTGAGGACGTCGCCGACGAAGTCTACGTCGTCGAGAACGCCGGCGGCATCTCTAAAGTCATGCCGGCAGCGAGGCGAGAATAATGCGTCGTGCGTTACTCTTTACGCTATTGGGCGTAATAGCGGTCATCGTCGCCACATACCTCCTCTTAGGAATGCCGAGGGGGCGGATGGTGAATGTATACAACTGGGAAGACTATTTCGGAGCGACAACTCTCTCGGACTTCGAAAATGAGACGGGTATAAAAGTGAACCTCTACACCTTCGAGGATGAAGATTTCATGGTCTCGGACGTGCGGTCTAATCCCGGGAAGTATGATGTGGCGGTAGCGAGCAACGACGTCGTAGTGGACATGATCGAGATGCGCCTCCTCGAAGAGATAAATCTGGGGAATATTCCGAACTTTAAATTCATTTCAGAAAAGTTCAAAAACCGAGATTACGACCCCAAGAACGAGTATTCGGTGCCATACCTGTGGGGAACTACAGGGATAGCATTTAACAAAAAATACGTGAGCCCCGAAGATGCTAAGAGCTGGGCGATCCTATGGGACGAGCGTTACGCAGGTAGGATAGGAGTGTTGAATAATCCAGATGAAGTGGTCGGAGCTGCTCTGAAGTGCCTTGGCTACTCCATAAATTCCGAAAATGAAAGCGAGCTTGAGGAGGCAAGGCAGCTCTTGCTAAGGCAAAAAGAGCTGGTCCGTGGTTATTATGACCCCATAACCATAGAGGAGCTTCTCATTTCAGAGGAGTTATGGGTGGCTCACTGCTACAGCGGCAGCGCCATGTATGCCGCCTCAGAAAATGAAAATATAAGCTACGTAATCCCGGAAGAGGGGGCTCCTATCTGGGTGGATAATTTCATCATCCCTGCGGGTGCCCCACATAAGCGCGAGGCTGAGGAGCTCATAAACTTCATACTTAGACCCGATGTCAATACGGAAATCGTGGAATACCAGTTCTACCCGAGCGCCAACGGAGAGGCAATGAAGCTCGTGAGCGAAGAAATCCGTAGCCTTTTGTATCCACCTGAAGATGTCCTGAAGAGGTGTGAATATTTCAAAGAGCTGAGCGAAGAAGCGGTCAGGACGAGAAATAAGATATGGGCGGAGTTGATGCAAGAGTCTTAATTAAGGTGAGCCCATGTTCAAAAGAATCCGCACTAAGATGACTGGTGTATTCCTCGCCGTAACGCTCATACCGACAATAATCGCTGCCTTCCTCGTTATATTACAAACGGAAAGCGCATTGACGGATGATGCGTGCAAGCTGCTCTGCGGAGTTTCTGAAAACGTCAAAGACGACTTGGAGAGGTTTGTCTCGGAAAGAATGAGCGACGTCCATGCATTGGCAAGAGGGGTGGCGTTAGCAGGTGGAAACGCCTCAAAAATCTCAGAGGCGATAAACAGCTTTTATGAAAGCGGCATCTACGACGACGTAACTGTCGTGAATGCGGATGGGAACGTCGTCACATCAATAAAATACAAGTATGTGGGAGAATGGGCATCCAACAACTGGTTTGTACAGGCAAGAGAGGGGCAGGACGTCATTTCCGACGCATATTTTCTCTTTGGAGAGCCGGTGATATCTTTTTTCTCACCAGTGGTCATGGATGACAAGGTGGTTGCCGTCGTCACAGCTCAGATGAGTATGAAGTATATCTGGGACATTGTGGACGCCGTAAAGGTTGGAGAAAGCGGCTTCGTCTACCTGATAGACAAGAACGGGAGGATAATTTCGCATCCTGATAAACAAATGATTTTCAATCGTGCTTATATCGAACATCCAAGCGACGACCACGGATTTTTAACGCAAGACGGGCTCCTCTGCGGATATTCAGCGATGTTCAACGGCTCTTGGATAGTCGTCGCGGCTCAACCCGAAGACGAAGCGCTCGCTATCCTTTTCTCGCTCAAAAGAAGCATTGCCGCTACACTTTCTATCATATCGTTATTTTCGGCGATCGGGGTGTTCCTCCTCGCGAGAGGCATAACAAAACCTATAACTGAACTTACAAGCGGTATTGAAAGTGTCGCTGCCGGCGATTTGAGTTGGAAGGTGGACGTTAGGAGTGAGGACGAACTCGGCACGCTCGCAGCATCCTTTAACAAGATGACTGAAGAGCTGATGCGTGCAAGGGCTGAGATAGAGAGATATGCAAGGGCTCTTGAGGAAAAGGTTGAGGAGAGAACACGGGATTTGAGGCGGGCGTATGAGGAGCTGAAAAGACTTGATGAAGCTAAGACGAGGTTTATAAGCATCGCAGCTCATGAACTGAGGACGCCGCTCACGGTGATTATGGGCTACATGGATGTGCTTAAGGGCGCAGATGGCGAAGCCGTCATGATAAAGGCGATGAAAAATGCCGCGAAAAGGCTGGCGGACGCCATCGACCACATCGTGCTGCTCACGATGCTTGAGTTAGAGGAGTATGAGCTAACCAAAGAGGAGTTAGCGCTCGCAGATATGGTCAAAGAGACTTATGAGAGGTTCAGAGACTTAGCTGAAAAGAAAAACCAAAAAATATCTTTTGAGCTGGAGGACGCTAAGGTAAAAGCAGACAGGGAGGCGATGATGCGAATAATTTACAACTTGCTCTCAAACGCTGTGAAATTTACACCGGATGGCGGTTTGATAAAAATAAGCGTGAAGGAGTGTGACGATACAGTGCTACTCATGGTCGCAGATACCGGCATTGGGATCCCAGATGATGAAAAAGAGAGGATATTCATGCCATTCCATCAAATGGAATATCCCCTGACAAGGTCGCATGGCGGTCTCGGTCTCGGGCTCCCCACAGTGCGGCGGCTCGTAGAGTTACACGGCGGCAAAATCTGGGTTGAGGATAACCCCAAGGGGGGGAGTATATTTTTCGTGGAAATACCTAAGAGTAAATGACTGAATTTTAATTTACGTGCTTTAAATTAGTAAAAACCTATCACGAGGATAAGAACAGGGGTATCAGTATGAAGGTTGGAGTCATAGGCGTGCAGGGGGACGTCGAGGAGCACGTTGTTGCGATGCGAAGAGCTTTGGCGGCGTTCGGACTGCATGGCGAGGTCGTGAGCATACGCCGCTCTGGAATCGTACCAAGCTGCGACGCTCTCGTGATTCCGGGCGGCGAGAGCACGACGCTTTCACGCTTAATGCTCAAGGAGGGCATATTCCCAGAGGTTTTAGAGGCAGCGGAGCGTGATGTTCCCATCCTCGGCACGTGCGCCGGCATGGTTCTCCTCGCAAAGGAAGGCAACGAAGAAGTTGCGAAAACTGGTCAAAAGCTTCTCGGGCTCATAGACGCAAAAGTCGAAAGGAATGCCTTCGGGCGGCAGCGAGAGTCCTTTGAAGTCGCTCTGAGCATTCCCGCCTTCGGACCCGAGCCTTTCAACGCCGTTTTCATCCGAGCGCCGTGCTACGTGAGCGTCGGCGCCGGCGTCGAAGTCTTAGCAAAGCTCGAAGCCGAAAAGACCCTCAAGATAACAAAAAGCGAGTGCATCGTCGCTGCCCGCCAAGAAAACGTCGTTGCCGTTGCTTTCCACCCCGAACTCACCAACGACCTCCGCCTCCACCGCTACTTTCTGAGCCTCATTTAATTCCTGAAAGCTTTATGAACCTCGCCCTCCAAAATTCCATCATGGAAATCTCCCCACATATATTCAGGGCTTATGACATTAGGGGAATTTTCGCCAAAGACCTTCCTGTTGAGGTGATGTTAAGGGTGGGGGAGGCTTTCGGCGCATACTTAAAAGAAAAAGGCTACGAGCACACTGTCGTTGGTAACGATGTGCGAGCGACGTCACCGACGCTTGCAAAGGCTTTCATCGCCGGCGCACTCTCCTGCGGCATCAGCGTCACGGATGTCGGAACGGCGTCGTTCGGCGTCGTCGTGTTCTCAGGCTGGTTACTGCGCAAGGATGCCATCGCTTTCATCACAGCATCGCATCTCCCTCCCGAATGGAACGGCGTCAAGCTCTATGACGGCGATGGCATAGGCTACTCCGAAGAAGCGCTTAAAAGAATAAAGGAGCTTGCTTTTGAGGGCGTGAAACCCGCCGTATGGAGTGAAGTCGGTGAATACCATGCGACCTCTTTCATCAACGAGTACGTGGAATATCTCGTCTCGAAATTCGACGTTAGGGGCGTGAGCGTTACTCTCGACTGCGGCAACGGTAGCATGAGCTTGGTGGCGCCCGAGCTTTTCAGAAGGGCGGGCATGAGCACACTCTCGCTCTTTTCGAACGTGGACCCCCGGTTCCCAAATAGACCTGCGGAGCCAGACGAAGAGCACCTCACAGCCCTGAAGAAGCATATAAAGGGAAGTGACTTCGGCGTGGCTTTCGACGGCGACGGCGACCGTGCTGTTATATTTGATGAGCGGGGGCGGTTGCTCACGCCAGACCAGTGCGGCGTGCTCATTGCCAAGGATTTGCTCTCCAGAGGCGGTGAGAAGGTAATCCTGGCGAACGTGGAGTGTTCGATGTTAATCGAACGAGAACTGAAGCCCTTAGGCGCTCGGGTGATAAGAATTCCGGTGGGGCATACGTTCCTGACGCTCGAAGCGAAGCGCAAGAACGCAACCCTCGGCATAGAATCCAGCGGACATTTCGTCATGCCTTCCTACTTGCCGTTCGACGACGCCATGCTTGTGCCTTTGAAACTCGCCGAAATATTGGCGAGGTCAGGTAGGAGGCTCTCAGAGCTCGCTGACGAAGTTCCTAAGCTCCCGAAAGCGAGGGTAGATTTGGAATGTAGCGATGCCACGAAGTTCAAGGTCGTCGAAAGTCTCGCAAGGAAGTTCTCACGGGAATATGGGGAAGAAAGAGTAAGCACGCTTGATGGCGTTCGTGTCGAGCTTGAGGACAGTTGGGCGTTGGTGCGGGCGTCAAACACGTCGCCGCTGATACGAGTAACCATTGAAGCGACGACGCCAGAACGGCTGGAGAAGCTGAAAAAGAAGTTCGTAAGCGCTACAAAAGAGGAGATAAGCGTTGCCGCCACTTGATTGTCGCAACCAGTTCAAAAGCGAAAAACAGAATTTTATGGAGAGGGATATAAGAGAGTGATGCTGACCGAGGAGCATCGGATGGTGCGGCAAGCCGTCCGGGAAATTGCGCAAAAAGAGATAGAGCCGAGAGCTGCTGAGACCGACAGGAGCGCTAAGTTCCCTTATGAGGTTCTCGAAATACTTAAGGAGCAAGGGGTCCACCTCATACCTCTCCCCGAGGAATACGGGGGCTACGGCAGCGTTCTGATGAGCTGCATTGCCGTAGAAGAGCTTTCTAAGGCGTGCGCCACCCTCGGGCTCTGGCTGCTCGTTCAGGGCTCCGTGACGAGCTGCCTGCGAGCTACCAGAAACGAGAAGACAAAAGGTAAGTTCTTCAGAAGAATGACAGAGGGCAAGGTGGGGGCGTTCGTGCTGACAGAGCCCGACGCAGGGAGCGACGTCGCCTCCATGAAGACCGTCGCTCAGAAAGACGGCGACGAATACGTGCTCAACGGCACCAAGTGCTTTATCTCCTGCGGCGGCGTCGCTGACTTCTACGTGACGTTCGCCAAGACGAAGCCGGAGGCGGGGTTGGATGGAATAAGCGCCTTCGTCGTGGAAAGAGATTCCCCAGGCGTCAGCATCGGGAGAATAGACGAGAAAATGGGCTTGCACGGTTCAGCATCCGCCGAAATAGTGTTCAGAGACGCCCGAATCCCCGAAGAATACCTCTTGGCTGGTGATGGCGGGGAGGGCATGCAGCTGGCATTCGCAGCCATTAATCCCACTCGAGTTTACGTGGCAGCGGCGGCGCTCGGCGTCGCTGAGGGCGCCCTTGAATACGCCGCACGCTACGCCAAGGAGCGCACCCAATTCGGACGTCCGATTTCCGAATTTCAAGGCGTGCAGTTCCTGCTTGCGGAAATTGCCATGAGGATAGAGGCATCTCGCTCCTTGCTATATAGGGTCGCCACGATGCTTGATGAGAACAAAGAAGGTGTCCCGGGCTTCGCTGCGTTAACGAAGTGTTTCGTAACCGAGAAGGCGCTCGAAGCTGTCAATTATGCCATGGATATACTCGGCGGGCATGGCTACATGAAGGATCACCCGCTGGAGCGGATGCTGCGGGACGTAAAAGCTTTCCACTTCACCGAGGGCACAAACTACATACAAAGGCTGCATGTGGCGAGAGCGGTGCTTAAAGGCACACTGAGAGATTGATTGCCGGAAATGCTAGCGGTAATCGTCATCGACATGATAAAGGACAACATTTTCGAGGGGGCAAAAAAGATAATTCCACGCATAAAAAAGCTGCTGGAGGTGGCACGAGCGCACAGGATTCCGATAATCTATGCAAATGACAGTTTTTTTCCATTTGACCCGATGTTTGAACGCATAAGACGACATGCAATCCGAGGGACGGCGGGCACGCAGGTCATTGACGAGTTGAAACCCGAGCGTGGGGACATCATCGTGGAGAAGCGGCGTTTCAGCGCATTCTTTAAGACCGACTTGGATCTAACGCTGCGTTGTTTAAATGTGGACACGGTAGCGCTCTGCGGGATAAACACGTGGGCATGCGTGCTTTTCACCGCCGCCGATGCTGTCTCGCTCGATTTCAAATGCATACTCATCGAGGATTGCTGCGCATCGCATAGAAAGGAAATACACGAAAGTATCATTAAGATCTACAAGGAGTTTCCATTGATTGAAATTCTGAAGTGCGATGAGGTTATACAACGGATGCACGGTGTTGACGCCCACGCAGCGTCAAAAACTTAAATAAACTACGCCGAAATAGTAATGGGCGTGTAGCCTAGCCAGGATATGGCGGCAGCCTCCTAAGCTGCAGGTCGGGGGTTCGAATCCCCCCACGCCCGCTATTTCTTTCTCTGCTCCACCGTAATTATATCACCGACCGCCCGGATGTGCGCAAACGGCACTAAGATGAACTCTCCATCTTTTTTGAAAGCGCTTGTGTCCAGCTCCACCTCCGGCTTCACCACGAGGTCCGTTAGCATTCCAGTCCTTACGTCTGCAATGATGTTCTTAACACGTCCTACCTCGCTGCCGTCTACATCTATGACCTTCATGTCCAGTAACTTTTGCGTGAATATCTTTCGCATGCTTCCTCCTCCATTATTGGATGCATTAACATTATATTCGCAATTTGCTCTTGACCTTTGAAAAAAAGTTTTCGGCAGTTTTAACAAAAAACGCTGGCTCGCCTTTTGTTATTTCTATTTCTTCGCCGCTTTCGATTTCCCGATAGAGTTGCCCATCCATCACGAGTTCTGCATTTTTCTCAAGCAGTTTAAGACGCACCTTGCTGTCAGCGGGCACTACAACGGGACGGGCTGAGAGCGCGAAAGGTGCAAGAGGCACGATAATACAGGCGTCCACTCTGGGGTCGACGATGGGACCGCCGGCGCTCATTGCATATGCTGTGCTCCCGGTGGGCGTTGCGAAGATGACACCGTCAGCCCGCAGTCTCTCAAGCTCGCTGTCGTCGACAAAAATTGCGAAATGAAGGATTTTTGCGGGTCTTGCCGTGAGGACGACAGCCTCGTTCATCGCATACGGCAAACGCTCGCCACCGATGCTCACTGCGAGCCGCTCCCGCCGCTCAACCTCGAAACCTTCCAAGATTTTTAAAACCGTAGCAACAGCATCCTCGGGGGGTATATCCGCAAGAAAGCCCACGCCGCCCATATTGATGCCAACAACAGGTATTGGCGCCTCTAATGCGTGTAACGTCCTCAGGAGGGTTCCGTCACCCCCCATGCATATTATAACATCTACGTCCCCAAGCTGCGCTACGTCTCCCACTCCTTTGATAACTACTTCAACTTCGTCTTTTATTCTGTCCGTTATTTCGTCAAGCAGTCGTAAATCTTCGCTCTCACCTCTACAGACGATTCCTACCTTCCTCGGCTTTATCACCATTACACAAGAACGAATAACTGGGTGCCCTCAGAAAAAACTTTATACATCTGTCCGTGCTTCGCAAGCATCTCAAAACTCTGCAGGTCGTCGTCCATAATCCAGATAAGGTTCGCGGGCTCGCAGCGGCTCGCAGCCTCGTAAACCCACCAAAACATCTGACCGGGACGCAGCAGCCGCGGCTCTATTTTCATGCCTCTGAAATCCAAAATCAGCAGAAAATCGTTTCTTAGCTCGTTTGCCACATCCTCTAAAGCCCTGAGACATGCCGTCGCCCGCTCGTTCAGCGGCGCACCCTCCGGTATCTCCTCCACCCTCTCAGGAGCAATAATCTTCAGAAATTCTGTTATCGTGTCAACGGTCCTTTGCTGATAATCTTCTGAAGAAGAACACCCTTTGTAATTTATTATAAGGCATTTAGCTCCCCTACTCCGCATCTTCATCATTATCCTGTCAATAACTTCGTCAACCATCCCCGCATCCTTGCAGCGAACGCCCATCTTCAAGCGCTGCCTTTCATGCGCATCGCCAAGCTCGAGCCCCTCCTGCGAAAGCCTCGCATCCAAATCAACCTCTGCCAAGCTCTTCCACTCAATTTCCTCCATATTACCCCTCCTTTTTCTTCCTTTACCATTTTTATTTAAAAATTTGTGGGTGAGGTATGCATCATTTCGGCACGTATCATATTTAGGGCGATGACGAAAAAAGAAACATGCATACTGGGCTGATGGAGAGCCCCAGCGTCAAAGAGGCTTTGCTTTACGAGCGTGCCGGCGACGCCGTTCGTTGCGGCGTTTGCGAGAGACGATGCGTGATTTTCGAAGGCGGAAAAGGGGCGTGTGGCACGAGGATGAACGTCGGCGGCAAGTTGTTTACGCTCGTTTACGGCGACTTAAACGCTTTAGAAAGCCGTCCCATCGAGATAAAGCCTTTTTTCCACTTCTGGCCGGGCTCTTCGGCGCTGACGTTCTCGACTTGGAGCTGTAATTTCAAATGTCCGTGGTGTCAGAACTGGCGCCTCAGCAAGACGCCGCCCGAGCTTTCGAGGGTGAACTTCGTGCCGGCGGAGCGCGTCGTCGAGCTTGCAAGGCGCCACGGCGACCACGGGCTTTGCGTGAGCTTCACCGAGCCTACACTTCTTTTCGAGTTCTCGCTCGACTGCTTCACGCTCGCAAGACGGCACCGCCTTTACAACACCTTCGTGAGCAACGGATATATGACCGCTGAAGCGCTTGAGCAGCTGCGAGCTGCGGGGCTTGACGCCATTAAAATAGACGTGAAAGGCGACGCCGAAGTTTACGAGAAGCTCTGCGGCGGCGTCAGTGTCGAGAAGGTCTGGCGGAACGCAAGAACGGCGAAGCGGCTCGGCATGCACGTTGAAATCGTCAACCTCGTTATAACGGGCGTGAACGACAACGAAGCTTGTTTGCGGGAGATTATTGAAAGACATTTGAAGGAACTTGGCGAGCTAACGCCGCTGCATTTCACCCGCTACCATCCTGCTTACAAATTCAATAACCCCACAACAAGCGTCGAAACGCTGGAGCGAGCCTGTAAGCTTGCGAAGCGGCTCGGCGTCGCTTACGTTTACATAGGAAACGTCCCCGGACACAAATACGAAAACACCTACTGCCACGAGTGCGAGCGGCTCCTCATTAAACGTTATTCGTATTCAGTGCTGCGTTATGAAGTCACGAACGAAAAGCGATGCCCGAACTGCGGCGTTGAGGTCCCAATCGTCGGACATTACGTTAAGAAGTCGCTGAGACTTTTTTAGCGAAAGGTGCTAAAAAGGAATTGCGAAGAAATGCAGGACACCCAAAATGAGGGGGCGTGTTTGCTACGAAGCCGCAAAGGGACGATCGTGGTTAAGGTTAAGAATCGTCTTGTATCGGCTCAGCCTCCAACTGCAGAATCTCCTCCCAGAGTTTCAGCGTCTCCAGAGCCTCCTCCTCGTCTATGACTTCGATGGCGAAGCCTGCGTGCACAATCACGTATTGCCCGACGGCGACGTCCACGAGCGTGACATTCACGTCCCGCTTGACGCCGCCGAAATCTACTTTCGCACGGTCGCCGTGAACCTCAAGCACCTTTGCGGGAATCGCTAAGCACATAGAAGTCGTTTTTATCATGCATCTAAATATTTTTTTGTGAATTGGTGGAGGTGAGCGGGGCGAATAATTGCCCTTGCACAAAGAGCCATGCGGATAACAGGAGTGAAGCTTAAGGAAAGGATGAGCGTAGATGAGCTCGTCCGTGAATTACGGGGCTGCGCCTTCGGCGCTCGTCGTCTCGCAGTCGCAGTGGACATCTACGAGGAGATGCTGGAGCGAGACGCCATGAAATTCTTAGGCTTAGCAGGTGCTCTTGTTCCAGCAGGGCTGCGAGGCGTGATTGCGGGGATGTTGCGGGAGGGCTTTGTGGACGTGCTTGTGACCACCGGCGCAAACATAGTGCACGACATCATCGAGGCGCTCGGCGGGCGTCATTACCTCATGACGCTCGATGTTGATAGCATTGACGACAACGCACTCCGCACGCAAGGCGCAAACCGAATATATGACGTGCTCGTGCGTGACGAGGACTTCGTGCGGCTTGAGGAGTTCGTACGTGGCGTTCTTGAAGAGCTTGCGGCTAATGGTAGGTTAAAAAAGCCGATTAGTATAAAGGAGCTGCTGACGGCGTTCGGCGAGAGGCTTGACGACGAAAATTCGATTTTGAGGACTGCGGTTGAAAATGGCGTTCCAGTATTTTGTCCGGCGTTTGCGGACTCCATGCTTGGGCTGCACGCCTCGCTCTTCAGGCAAACGTCGCCGCTCGTCATAGATGCAATTGTGGACATGCACGAGCTCATCAACCTCTGCTACGACGCCAAGCTTGCGGGCGTCATCATCCTTGGCGGCGGCGTTCCCAAAAACTTCATTTTCCAAGCGATGCTGCTCTCCCCGAAGGGCGGCTACGACTACGTCATCCAAATTACGACGGACACGCCGCACGCCGGTGGGCTCAGTGGCGCTACGCCTGATGAAGCTAAATCCTGGGGCAAGGTGAAGAGTGGTGCAAAGAGCGTCGTCGTGTATTCTGACGCCACCATCGCTCTGCCCATAATAATAGCTGCTCTTAAAGAGCGAAGACGTAAAGATGAGCAAGGGGTGTGGAGACATGAGTGAGGAGCTTTTCGAGCGGGCGAAGAAGTTGTTGGAAGAGCCTGAAAAGACGGTGTCGCAAGTCTTTAAGGCGGCGGAGGAGACGCTCGGAACCGTCCCTTTCATTTTGGAGGAAATGGCAAGACGCCCCGAGGTCATGGTTCCGGACATCATAGGCGACCTCTTTGCACTGCGTCCGAAGGCGCTAGATGCGAAGACTGCGGAGTTCGTCGCTCTTGCGGCGGCAGCAGCACTGAGGGCGGAAGGGTGCATCGGCGTGCATATCGATGCCGCTTTGAAGTGCGGCGCCACTGAGGATGAAATTTTTGACGTTTTAATGATAAGTGGAGTCATGGGCAAGACTGCAGTCCTCACAACCGCTTTGCGAAAATTTAAGGAGAAAAGAGAAGAAGCTTGTGAGAAATAGAGAAGGGGAGCGTGTTGCAGCAGTGGCAAAGGAGCGGCTCTCAAGAGATGAGGAGCAACTTTCAAAGCTTCTAAGAGGGGTAGAGGAGGTAGTAACGGAGGAGGAGCTGCGGGCGGCGTTGGAGGATGCTCGCCGCAGGACCGCTTACGTGGGCTACGAGCCGAGCGGGAGCATCCACCTTGGACACATGATTACGGCGTTGAAGCTTGCGGAGTTCCAGCGGCTGGGATTTAAGGCGGTCGTGCTGCTTGCCGACCTCCATGCGCACCTCAACGAAAAGGGCAGCCTTGAGGTGGTGGGGAAAATAGCCGAGCGCAACAAGGAGTGCTTCCGGGCGCTGCTCGGCAACGTTAAAGTCGTGCTCGGCTCGTCGTTCCAGCTCAATGCTGATTATATACGGGACGTGCTGCGGCTCGCCACGCTCACGACGCTGAGCCGGGCAAGGCGGAGCATGGACGAGATTTCGAGGAGCGTGGAGAACCCGAAGGTCTCGCAGATGATATATCCACTGATGCAAGCCATGGACATCGCATATCTCGATGCGGACGTCGCCATTGGCGGGATTGACCAGCGCAAGATTCACATGCTCGCACGAGAAAGCTTGCCGAAGCTCGGGTTCAAGGCGCCGGTCTGCGTGCACCTTCCGCTTATCCTCGGGCTCGACGGCGAGAAAATGTCGTCGTCAAAGGGCAATTTCATCGCCATAGACGACGATGAGGCGACAATCGCAGCTAAAATCAGAAAGGCGGTTTGCCCGCCGAA
>NZ_JBMXYC010000029.1:0-23488 GCF_053996935.1 Candidatus Alkanophaga liquidiphilum | reverse complement strand
ATTAACATATACTACGGGAATTCCCTCTAAATTGGCTTTATATTCAATGTATTGCTGTAATTTTCGAAAGCTCCAAGCGTGTAACCTTCTGTTTAGCTTAGCAGAACCATTCATGTTCTCTCTAATCCCGTCAAGCTCCTCCATTGCTATTACTGGTTTTTCGAACTGTTTAGCGTAAGCAACGATTTCGTTGGCTATTATATGCAGTTGTTGGTTTACAATTCTCTCCTCCTTATGACCAAGTCTCTTCTTTCTCTGCAAGTTTCTTCTGATGTGTGCGTATTTCCCTCTAAATTCCCTTATCTTAGCCCCACTCCAGAATTTGCCCTTCATCGGCTTGGGATTTTGCTCGGAGATGGCAACAGCGGTGGCAACATTCCACTCTCCCGAATCCACACCAATGACTGTTTCTTGCTCATCAATTAGCTCAATCTCTTTCTTGAGCACGAAGTGGGCATACCACTCCCCGTTTCTCTTTACCATTTCAACCGTGCAAAATTCCCATTTACCCTGCAAAGCTTTCTCTATGAACTTTCGCTGTCTTTCACCGAAAACTATTGGCAAAGTTACTCTCTCTTTACGATTCAAACTTAGAGTTAGCCAGTATGGTGTTAGTTTGTCGTCTTAGCAAAAGAGTAGTAACGCTCGTCAAAGCGGATTGAAATTCTCTTTAGCTTTGGTCTCTCGGTCTTCGCCTTACCTTCTTTCTTCTTTTCGTTGAGGCTCTTTACAATTTCCACTGCGTTATCTCTCGCTGTCTGAATTAGGGCTGTGTTCAGGTTGAATAGCTTTTTGGCTTTTTCGTAGGTGTTTTTGTGCAGAAAGGTCTTTGATGCCGAATTGAAGCTAAGACACCAGTTTATAAGTTTGAAATACTCCTCTAAGCACTTATTCAGAGCTAAAACCTTCTTCTTGTTCGGTCTGAAAACTTTTCCTATCACTGTTAGCTGAACTTCCTTCTTCATGGGAACTTCCCTGAAGATTTTTCGTTTCTAAAGCTATTCAAACTTAACTACCCGCCCGCCTCCCCTTGCCCCTCCCGTGCGGAAGGGTCTTGCAAGCAACAGGACGATAAATGCCTCGAAAAAGTTCTGACGTGCTCCCACTCGTGTAGTGTTATTGTATCTGTAATTTTGCCGTTTATATGCGCTCTTTCCCGTGTATGTGTAGCCCTCCTGTTTTTGAGATTGTGAGCCCGAAGAAGTCCTCCCACGTCCCCCTTCATATTTATCCTCACGCTCTGCCGCAGACGAAACGTAATATCTCTTTGCTATTCTCAAAATTTTCCTTCTCTCGCTCCTCCTACGCATGTCCAGCACTTCAGTATTCTTTTTGATGCTCTTCTGCCCTGCGTTTGTCGTAGTATTTATACTTATAACAATAAGACATCTCCTCGTAAGACACGCCATATCATTCAAGATAAGGGTCTAAGTCGAGGAGCATGCCGTCGTGCGCAGCTATGACATTCACACCGGTCTTCTCACTGAGCTTTTTTGCGATTTCGTGCGGCTTGTTCCTTAGCATCGTCATGCCGAAGTGCGTTAGGACCACCAGCTCCGGCTGTCTTGTTTTTATGATTTTCTCAACGTCCTTCACGCAAAGGTGGTCCACGCCTGCTCTCATTTCATATCTCACAACATTTATCACCAGTATCCTGCCGTGATATACATCCTCAAGCCCCTCAAAATATTTCGTGTCGGTGATGAATGAGATGAGCGGCTCGTTCTTCCCTCGAAGCCCGAACTCCAGCCCATATGTCTCGACGCTGTGGACGTGGCGTTTTGGCGTGCTTATTTTTATGCCTTGCACGTTATGGCTGCCGCCCTCTTCGAAAACCTTGATTTTGTCAAGATGGCTTCGTAGATACTTCATGACCACAGGGTCGTCTGAGAAGAGAGCGTCACCCGGACACAGGAGCGTGCCTCGCCTCTTGAAGCCACCGTCCGTCATTGCCTCTATCATCACGTTCACGTCGTTTGCGTGATCGAGGTGTTTATGCGAGATTGCGATGGCGTCGAGCGTCGTCGGGTTCAGTCTCGGGCGGCTGGTAACGCAGCGAACGAGCGTTCCGGGTCCCGGATCGATTAACACGTTCGTGCCGTTCAGCGAGAGCCACGTCCCTGCCGACGAGCGTAGCTGCCGCAACATCACGAACCTTGCGCCAGCGGTGCCCAAGAACTTCACATGGTTGCTTTTTCTCCTCATTTTCCCCTCCTAAGCCTCTTCGACGAACAGAATGACGAGCACAAGTCCAAAGGTAATCATCAGCGAACATGAAAGAAAACAGAGCCTGAAGCCGAAGTTCTCCGCCAAGAACCCACCGAGCGCGGGTCCGATTATCCAGCCGAGGTTCCAAGTCGTGTTGTAGATGCCCATCGCCCGTCCTCGTTCCTCCTCAGGCGTAATATCCGCGATGAGCGCCGGGGCCACGGCGCCGAGCGCCGCCCATGCGGCGCCCTCAAAAGCGTGCGCCGGAAATATCTCAATATAACTCTTAGAAAGGGCGTAAACGACGAAAATTACGAGAAATGCGAACATCGAGAACGTAATGATGGGCTTCCGCCGGCGCATCCTGTCTGAAAGTCGCCCGAAAAGTGGAGCGGCGACCGTGCCAACAGCGGCGCTCGCCATGAAAAGGAAGCCGATTTGTGACCTTGAAGCGCCAAGCTCCTCCACGTATAACGCAAATATCGAATATATCATGCCCGTGCAAATCATCAGCGGCAGCAGCGATGCGCATAGCAAATATAGCCTCTTTGACATGTTACCTCTTGCTTGTTTTTGCGGGTATTGCTAAGAAAATTTATGGTTTTGTCGTGCTTCTCGTTCTACCCCCAGTTACGTTTCCCCGTAAAGCTCCCTACGCCTTGCCTCCAGCATTTCAACGTCCCTCCTCAGGAACTCCGCCGCAGTCATAACTTTTGCGCCCACGCTTTCGGCATGCTCGTAAACTTCGGACAGCAGCTCTTTATATCTTAAATCTCTAAGCAAGTGGTGCTCGACAATGACAGCCGACACAACTTCTACGATCTTCTTAAGGTTTTGGATGGAAAGCTCCAAGCTTTTTTTGGAGTAGCGGTAGCCGAGCATGTAGGTCATCGGACCATCCACGATGATGATATCAGGGCGCTCTTCGAGCGGGAACTTCGCTTGCGTCTCGATGCTTGGACCTTCGACGTCGCTCGTGTGCACGAGCTTCTCGCCGCCGCACGAGATGCTGACTTCAACGACGTAGCCGAGTCTCGGATTCGTGCCGTGAAAAACGGGTGGCGAGAACTTCACGACTGTGGAGCCGTGCCGGAACTCCTGCCCGTCCGCAATCTCTAAAACCCTCGGCAAGCCTTCAAGCCTCTGCAGGAAGAACGCAGCGCGCCCCTTTTGGCTCTTGTTAATGTTTTCCCGCGGGTGTTTAATGTAAACCGTTTTGTCTTTATAGATTTCTGGCTCGTTTGGGTTGTGATGGTCGTAGTGGTAATGCGTGACAATTAAGATGTCCGCAAGCTGCGCATGCCTTTTTATCTCCTCCCACAACTCCCGCTCACGCCGAAGCTCGAGCTCGTGCGGCGGCAGCCCGTAGCGGCTCGGCGCCAGCGACACGCCCGCGTCTATTAAAATGCGAACGTCATCCGTCTCCACGAACGTCGCCATTGAGCGCACTCCGAAACTGTCAAACGCTAACGGCTTCACCTCCAACATGCACACGCCCCCCTTCTGCATTCCTTTATGGAAATTCTGATTTGAAAGGATTAACTGCCGTGAGCGTAAGTTACGCCGTGGAATATGGCACGCTTGCTAACATTTCTTCTCTTCTGCCGCTTCCAGTCTCCTTTCAATCACAGAACATTATTGCATTAGGATGATGTTGCTGCTAATCCCCTTCTTTTCAAAGGTGCAGCAGGGGAGGTGGGAAAAAGTATTTATATCTTACGTTCTATGAATATATGACGAGGCCGTGGGTATACCTGCGGTCAGGGGCGTCGTGACCCGCCCGAAGGGGAGCGCCGCATCCATCGGGCACACTCCCCAACCTCGCGCATCCGGTGGATGCCCTCCATTTTAATGGAGGGAGGAGGTCACTAAGGCTCTAAACTCGCAACCACTCCGCTCAGGATATTTTCTCTTATATCTTTTGCGCATTCGACTGCCACTTTCACGGTTTTTTTGGTAATCTCAGGAGAAAGCCCACCGGTGCCGCCTTTCTGCATTGCCGATATCGTGCCGTCGGTATTTGAAATCACAGTAAGCCTGCAGGATGCGGCACTCTCTTCATACAAATTCGGGTCTATTAATACTTCGCCAGCGATATCCACAGCCGTTACCGAAACTGGTAAATCCCGCACGGGCAGCTTTTCGTCATTTCCTAAGCCATATCGCTCGCAAGGGATTCTCGTCGTCGCAAGAGCAGCGATAGCGCCGAGCGCAGAGGCGTCTATGAGGTTTCCCTCATGATTCAACACATGCACGTCTATGAAAACTATCCAGACCTTCTCACCCTCCTCTATACAGAGTTTTTCTAAATTCAAAGCTCCTGACTCCCTTATGCCACGGTCCACGACTCTCGCAAGCTCCACACCGTTCTCGTCAGGCGGTCCAGGCTCGAACATCGGCGACGCCAGCGGCACGAGCTCCGCATTCGTAATAATCACGCCTTTGTCAGGAGTATCGGGGAATGGCTCGCCGGGCTGTAACTTTACGCCGACGAGCACCTCAGTCAGCCCCAATTCAACCCATGCGGAGCCTTCAGCCTTGGATATAACGTTTGTCCGTATATGTAACTCCCTAAAGTCATGAAAGCCCCTGCCATCTATTCTTTTCCCTCTTCTAACAAGGTTAAAGAGGTAATCCTTCCGTATTTCGTCCAAGACTTCGCTCATACTCCCCCCTCTTCTGCTCTACTCTCACTATATTTTTCTATCAGCGCCTTCCTCTGAAGCTCGTAAATGCGACGGCAGCCGGCGATTGCTAGGTCCAGTGCTCTGTCAAACTCTTCCATAGTAACTCGCCCGTCCATTTGGAGCAACGTTATCGTGTTCGTTCTCGTGACCATGGCAACTGGCATGTCCATTTCACCATACTGGTCTTCTTCGCTCATCAGGTCGAGGACGATCTGCCCGTCAACCTTGCCGACTGCGACTGCCGAGACGAGCCCTTTCATGGGTATGCCCGCGTCGGCAAGCGCAACAGACGCCGCATTTATGCCTGCAGTCCTCGTGCCAGCGTCAGATTCCAAAATCTCCACGAAGATGTCTATCGCTGCTCGTGGATAGTATTCAGCGATGATTACTGGCTCAAGCGCCTCCCTGCTCACCTTTGAGATTTCGACACTCCGCCTGTCCGGTCCGGGGCGGCGGCGTTCCTCGACAGAGAACGGCGCCATATTGTAGCGGAAGCGCACTGCTGCCCTCCTCGCATCCTGAGCGTGTCGTGGGTGTAGCTCCCTTGGACCATATACCGCCGCTACTACCTTATTCCTGCCAAGCTCAAAATAACAAGAGCCGTCAGCTCGCTTCAAAACTCCAACTTCTATCTTTATCGGGCGCAGCTCCTCGGGAAGCCTCCCATCGAGCCGCCGCCCGTCCTCTCTAATAAGCTTTATTTCTGACACTCCTACCACCCTTCACCTGCAAATATTGCGTAACACGGTCCGTCAGACCCGGGGTGTGTGCTTCTTCCGCTATTTTCATAATGACCTCGGCGACGACATCCACGTTCCGCTCGTTCCCCCGTATCCAAATCCTGCCGTTCTTCGCAACAAAAATGAAGCACCGCCCTTCCTCCTTCAATAATTTTATCATCGAACCGTTCCTGCCTATGATTCTCGGAATCTTCGTGTGTGGGACTTCCACGAGCCGTCCGCCATGTAGCGGCGGGCGGAACTCCTCCTTCAGCGCAAGCTCCACTCGCATGGTCGGGTCCACGTTTACGACCTTCACTATTGCAAGGTCATCCACCCTCAAAAACTTGTCCATTGTCCCATATTCGACCTTCGCAGGGAACTCCGAGACATGCAGCAGCCCCTTATACGGCGACGCTATGTCGAAGACCCAATACGGAAACGTTATGTCTTCGACTCGCCCAATCAGCACGTCGCCCCTTCTGGGTATATATTTACCTGAAAGCGGGACCACTCTTATCTCGTCCTTGTCGTCTAAAATACCATACCTCATCGCATATACTTTCCCGTTCTCCACATACGTTCCCTCTCCTGCCCTTCTTACATCCTCCGAAAGAAAATCTCCCGGAACCACTATCTTATACATAACATCACCTCCGTCCCACAACACAGCCAATGCTCCATAACGCAGCCTCCGTCTCACAAAACACTCAAGCTCATCTTAATATTCTCGTCTCAGCCTCGCCATGGGTTATCTTGTTCAAGAATTCAAAAAATTCATCCTTTATGCCTGCTGGAATCCTGAAGATTGCTATGTAGGAGCCGTCGGGCTGCCATTCCTCCCTAACGACATTGTATCTTTTCTGAAGCTCATATACCCTGTTTGAATAAATATTTGGAATTTTCACAGCCACCTCTCGCTCCTCAATTCTTATTGGTAGTATCGGGCGTATTGCTTTTATCGTCCTGCTGACCAGCTCATCAACGCTCTTTGATGGGTCTATATGCACTTTTGCCTCCTTCATCGCAAGCTCTATTCGCAATGGCGGATGTGGCGTGCCTGTCTGCGGGTTTATCGCATTACGGGCGATCGTATCTATTACGAGCCGCCTTTTCTCTTCTACCATCTTCCGCCTCTGTTCGGTCGTCAGCTGGATTTCTCCCTCTCTAATAATCCGCTTTGCAATTTCCATGACATCGGTCGTTGCGAACTCCCTCAAAATGTCGCTCTCAGAGGCTCTTTTGCCCTTAGAGGCGTCTTCGAAAACCTCTTCGACGGCAAGCACGTCGTTCATGCTTATTTCCGTGCCCTCCTTGATGGAATATGCTTTTTCGGGGTCAACAAGGACTTCAAAAGTCTTCTTCTTGAGCTTGAGCCTCGCCACTACTGCCCTGTCCAAGCTGACCATTTCTCATGCCTGCCTGCGTATTGCCTCTTCAATATACCGCCCCATCTCCTCGACATCTAACATCCGAAACTTCTCTTTCTCGGTCTCGATAACGCCAATGTCGATGGTGTGAACGTCCATCTTGCCCTCAGTAACTTTATAGAGGGCTTCAAGCCCGAGCAAGATAGCTTCCTCAAGCGTCATGCCCTCGTCGTATTTCTCCTCGAAAATCTCGATGACGGTGTTGCGTCCGGAGCCTATTGCCGTCGCCTTATATTCGAGGAGCGCACCGCTTGGGTCGGTTTCAAATAAGTAGTTTTTGCCGTTATAGACGCCGGCGATGAGAAGAGCGGTGCCAAAGGGCCTGACGCCGCCGAACTGCGTGTATGTCTGCTTGAAGTCACAAATTCTCTTCGCAAGCGTCTCGACGCTTATCGGTTCATCGTAAACAATCCTGTTTATTTGAGCCTCGACTCTGCCCCTATCGATGAGCACACGGGCGTCAGCGACTAATCCCGAGGTCGCTGCCCCTATATGCTCATCAACCCTGAAAATTTTTTCTATCGAGGACGCTTCGAGCAGCCGTGACGTCACCCGCTTGTCCACGAGGAGGGCGACGCCGTTTTTCGCCTTTATGCCGATGGCGGTCGTCCCTCGCTTCACCGCCTCCCTTGCGTATTCCACCTGAAAAAGTCTCCCATCTGGGCTAAAAACAGTAATAGCCCTGTCGTAACCAATTTGTGGCATCATATGGCATCTACGTCTCCTTTAAATAATGGACTCGAGGGGATTTGAACCCCTGGCTTCCGCCTCGCGAAGGCGGCACTCTACCCCTGAGTTACGAGCCCACCACCCTCTTATGTGCATTTTTCTCCTTTAACGTCCAACAAAATATCATCTCTGAGAGTTATAAAAGTTTATCGGTATTAAAGAAAATAGAGTTAAGCCCGTAGCGCTCATAATTGTTAGTCCGAAGCGTGCTTTGACGCTGCCGTTAGAATTTAAGATAACGGAGGTGAAAGGGCGCCAAGATATGCCCGCCACTATGGACAGGAGAGAGGCAGTTCAGAGGATTTTTAGGGCGATGTTTGCCCTCGAAGAAGCGAGGGAAGTTTTAAGGGAGACTGCGGCTAAGGAGCTTGATGAGGCGCTTAAAGGGAGGCTTGAGGGGATTTTAGACGAGGTTTGTGGGATTTTAAAGGGCACTATGAGGGGGCATCTGAAATACGTCGTTGACAAGATAGAGCTGCGAACGAGGGAGGAAGAGTTTATAAACATAGATCCTATACAAGCGGGCGGGCGGCTCACGCCCGAAGCGCGCAAGGTTTTGATTGCCTACGGCGACGGCTATTCCGTCTGCGATTATTGCCTAGCGCCGCATCGCCTTGACCATATAAGAAGACCGCCGATTGCGGAGTTTCTTGAGGAGCTTGCGGAGTTTTTGAACATGGACGTTGCCCGTGTCGTGCGGGGTGCGAGGGACGGTTTCAGAATTGTGACGAACGCCCTTTTGGAAAAAGGAGATGTCGTGCTTGTTTCGGCGCTTGCGCATTACTCGCTGTGCTTAGCCATCGAGGCGGCGGGCGGCGTCTGGCGAGAGGTGCCGCTCGCCGACGGAAAGATCACCGGCGAGGCGGTCGCCTCGAAGATTGAGGAGGTCAAAGAGAAAACGGGACGCCTACCGAAACTCGTTGCGATCGAGCACTTCGACTATATTTTCGGGAACGAGCACGACGTCAAGGGCGTCGCAAGGGTCTGCCGGGAGTTCGGCGTTCCTTTCCTTTACAACGGTGCGTATTCGGTTGGTGTCATGCCCGTGGATGGCAAAGATATCGGGGCGGACTTTGTCGTCGGCTCCGGGCACAAGAGCATGGCGGCGCCGGCACCTACCGGCGTTCTGGCGACGACCGAGGAGTGGGCGTCGGTGGTTTTCAAAACGGCGGAGGCGAGAGGCGACGTCACCGGCCGCAAGTTCGAAGTCAAGGAGACGCACCTTCTCGGCTGCACGGTGATGGGTGCGCCGCTCGTTGCGATGATGGCGGCGTTCCCGCACGTGAAAGAACGCGTCGAAAAATGGGACGCGGAGGTGCGGAAGTCGAACTTCTTCGCCTCGGAACTCCTGAAAATCGAAGGAACGGAAGTTTTAAGCGAGCTGCCAAGGCGGCACACGCTTTCAGCATTCAACACCGAACGCTCTTTTGATGTCGTAGCCAAGAAGCATAAACGTCGGGGCTTCTTCCTGCATGAAGAACTCCGTCGCCGTAAAATCACGGGGCTGACGCCGGGGATGACTAAAGAGCTGAAGCTGAATATCTACGGGCTGAGCTGGCAGCAAGTGAAATACGTGGCGGACGCCTTCAAGGAAATCGCTGAACGCTACGGGTTGAGCATTTCGGATTGAGTTAATAGTTCTCGCTGGCGACGGTGACCACCACGGTTTGTGATGCACGTTTGCATCGGCTGAGTGGAAATTCCTCACGCGATGCACCACCTTCCGTCATAATGATGCCCGCGACACACTTGAGAGGGAGGAGAGATGAGACGTGCTTTGATTATAACGGCATGTTTGGCGATCTTGGTCGGGAGCGCTTGTGCTTTAGTTCATGCCCCGTCACAGAGCCGCTTGCAGAACTCCAACTTGGAAGCTTTAGCTGTTGGGGCTGCTCTCAGCAATTTTCGTCCTTTCCTTAGCGGCATGGATCACATGACTAAGAAAGCTTACGAAAACGACAAGAAAAGTCGGATTGAAAGACTTTTGAGCTTGAAGCTGAAAATGGAGACCGAGGAGGCAAGAAAGCCATCGAGACCGGGCTTGCATCTCTGGCATCGGAGCCGGTCGGCGTGCTCGACAAGCGTGAGATAAAAAGGGCGTTGATGATAACCGTCACGTCGTATACTTCTTACTGCTGGCATTCAGCATCTTTGGCGTCGGAGAGCGTTGCCTGACAGTCCCGTAGCACGCTCTTCACATGGGTGTTCGCTACAGTCATTGCGTTTTATTTCGGGAGTCGTGCCGTGGAGGATGGACTAAAAGTTTATAGGGAGATGACGGTTGGTAGGTAGGACGATTCAAACGTCTGCGTGGAGAGTCTGAGGCTGTGATAATATTCTATGACTCGTTTGAGGCGGAGATGCTTCCGACTACATTTTGGGTCAGGAAAAACGCCGGGGTTGTCAGCAACAGCCCTCCCTCTCGTGGGAAACTCCAACGCATAGGGAATGAGACTTACTTGCTCATAGGCATGATAATATCACTCTTGTAGCCCCCGACATGCGTCCACTAAAGGAAAATGCTCTTCCCTAGCGCCTAAACGCTGAAGCCCCGCCGCCACACCCTACAGTGCAGAGCGAAGTGCTCCGAGGATGCTCTCGGCGTCAGGCGGACAGCCTTCGACATGAACGGCATTCTCCGCCGTAACATCCTTAGTGCAGTTTCCGAGGCATATTAAGATGCCTTGCGCCCCTTCAGGGACTTTCGCATGCCGTCCTTGGATGACATCAATCCTGTGGAACGCCGCAAAGTATAAAAAGCGCAGGAGCGTTCCCCAATATTTCGGGCGACTGAATGCACTTTTGATGGCAAGAGAGAATGCATCTATGCACATCGAGCACGCATAAGGATTTCTCCACGAATACACGTTCAACAACCGCCCGTAGCTCTCGTGCGGTGGCTTAAAGCTCGCTTTCACGGCTTCAGCGTCCTTAACGTCAGGCTCTGCGCCGCCGCCCGGTTCACCGCACAGCCTCTGCTCGATTGCCATTTTTAAGTGTTCCACGTTTTTGGGCTCTATGCGCATAAGACGGCAGCACGTGATGTCCGCCGCTACGGCGTCGGTGCTGACGACGATGACGTTTGCTTTTTTCCTCTTGCCGTTGAGCGGACCTTCGCCTTCCATGCCGACGATGCCGTCAACGACGACGAGGTCAGGCTTCACAACTTTTAAAAGCTCAACGAGCGGCTCGTGCAGCCCCAACAAGTGGAAGCGCTTTTTGTCGGCGTTTAAAAGCAACCCTTTCTGGTTTTTTATGGAGAGGGTTACGACGGTGTTCCCGTGCGTTTTCAGCTTCGGCATGTTCACATAAAAAGCGTCGACGACGATTTTCGGGATTTTAAGCGTGCCGTATTTCCAGCTCACCTCCACACGTTCCGCCTTGTTTAGATTCAAAAGCGTCACGTCGTATTTGCGGCGCAAACGCTCATAACCGGCAGCGGTGAAGAACTTTCTCTCGTCCGCCCCAAGCCCAGGACCTTCGCCAATGATGATTTTACGAACGCCATTTTCGAGAAACGCCTTTATTGTTGCCTCCACGACGGCGGGATGCGTAATAATGGCGGAGCGAGGCTTCGCTGCAATCACGATGTTCGGCTTCAGCAGCGTCGGAACGTCGCTCGGCGGCGACACTCCAAACTCGTCAAACGCTTCGCTCAGCAGGCAGCGCAGCACTTTCACGTCGTATCTTTTGCATCTGATTATTTTCGTCGGCATTTTTCCACTACGAGGTAGGAGTGGTGCGCAAATGCAACCTTCAGCGGCGTCGGCATCTTGCTCTCAACGAGCTTATACCAGATGCCGAACAGGCGCTCAGCAAAGGCGGGCGGCGCCGCAGAAGCGCCCTGAAGTTCGCTGATGACTTCTGCAACGGGTCTCAGCTTGACATTAGGTCTTATTTCAGAGCTCGTCGAGTCCACATTTTGTTCAGAGACGGCTGCGGTTTGGTTGTGCGTCTTTCGGAGACGCATGTCAATGTCCGGCCACGGTGGCATGTCCATCGCCCCCACCTCCAAAACACGCCCCCCCTCTTGCTCAAGTAGTCGCCTTACGTAAGAGAGCCGTGCTTTCTCCATGTTCCCATGCACCCAAGGCTCTCTCCGCAGGAAGTGGTAAAGGCGGTGCAGCGGAAGCCCGATGTTGCGCACGTTTTGCGTTTCAAGGAGGACATACCGCCTCGTCACCCGAAGCATCTCTCTAATCATGCCTCTGGCGTCGCTGACGTGCTCGATGACGCAGAAGTTCCGAACGAGGTCGAAGGCGTCGTCTTTGAATGCTGAACGGAGGTAATGCGTCGTGACGAAGCTTGCTTCCAAGCCGAGCGCCGCCCAGAGGCGTTTGGCGTCCAGCAGCAACCTCCTAGAGGGGTGGGCGACTGTGACGGCGCAGCCTAACTCAGCGAAGATCAGACTGTTGAGTCCGGGGATGCCCATGATGCCGTCCGCCGGCAGCTCCAGCACTGTGGAAACCTCATATCTCCTTACCAACTCGCCTGCGAACTCGTCGAAGGCGTAACGCTCGTAGCCCGTCCCGTAGCCCTCACCCAATATCAAATACCGCTTGCGTCCTCTTCGCCGCATATCAACCCACTTGTCTTACTCTCACACCAACACGCGTTCGTAAATTTCTTCAACCCGCCCTGCAATCACGTCCCAGTTGTAGCCTCTCACGAACTTCTGCCCACCAGCTCGCAAACGACGGTGTAGCCCCTCATCCTCCAGCAACCTTTTTATGGCGCTCTCCAAACTTTCTAAAGATTCAGAAGCGAGCAAGCCGTTGTATTCATGCCTAACGACGTCGACGACGCCGCTATCCTTTGCGGCGACTGCAACGGGCGGCGTCCCTGCTGCCATCGCTTCGAGGAGCACTATGCCTTGCCCTTCTCGCACCGACGGGAGCACAAACGCCCATGCTGACTTCATTAGCGCTACTAATCGCTCACGAGGCATGAAGCCGTAGAATTTCACATCAATCTCGAGCCGCTTCGAGAGCTCCCTCAAATACTTGCTCTGTGGGCCCTCGCCCACGATGATGAGCTCTGCTTCCGGAAGACTTCTTTTCAGCCGTTTGTATGCACGGATGAGGACATCTACACGCTTGTGCTGCTCCAATCGCCCAACATATAAAATACGCCCGTATTGTTTTTCTACTGAAATGCTCTCGAACGGTTTTGGGTTAATCCCATTTGGGATGACGACCACTCTACCATGACCCGCGCCGAGCACTTCTGTTAGCTGCCGCTTCACAATCTCAGAAACTGCGACATTCATGCTTGCGAGCCTCGGCAGGATAAACTCCATGAAGAATGCTGGCGCCGCAAGGAATGGGTCCAGCAGCCGGAAATTTTGGCGCCCCCACACCTCGTGCCACGTCAGCACGAGCGGCGCACCCGCACGAGCGGCGGCGAGCACGAGCGGCTTCGAGACGACGTTACAGTCCACAACATCAAAGTCTTCTTTCCGAACGAGCCTTAAAACGTCGAGGCTGAAGCGCAATTTCAATACGTGATAATCCTCTTCCATGCTTCGCCCGAGCTTAACCTGCCGGAGTCTGTGAACATGCAACTCTCCGTCCCCCTCCGGCAAATCTCCAACGCCCTCGCATCTCGTGGTGTAAACATGAACTTCGTGCCTTTTAGATAGTCTTTTTCCAATTTCGTAAAACCGCACTCCACTACCTACAACCAACGGTGGAAACCACGTCGTTACCATTGCGATTTTCATGACTCCCAGCAAAAAGTTAATTTGTTCACAAAAATATGAGGTGGGAAGATGGTAAAGGCGCTTGTCAATGCAGCATTATACCTGGTAAAGCTCAATGCTCTGAGAAGTTTGAACCGCACCCCGCCGCCCCCGCTCCTCGTGCATTTAGAAGTGACAAAGCGGTGCAACCTGCGGTGCATACACTGTGCCATCAGAGCTGACGTTCTCGACAAGAGCGAAGAACTTTCAATTGATGAGATTGAGAGTTTAATCGACTCGCTTAGCTCGTTGGGCACGATGTATCTTAGCATGAGTGGGGGCGAGCCTTTCCTGCGAAAAGACATTTTCGATTTGATAAAATACGGGAAAAGCAGGGGTTTGGGGCTCCATATTAGCTCAAACGGCACGCTCATCACGAAAGGGATTGCCAAGAGGCTCAATGCTCTCGGACTTGACGCCATCACCATATCTCTAGATGCGGTCACGCCGGAAATCCACGATGAAATTCGGGGGGTAAAGGGAGTTTTCGAAAAAGCGGTATCAGCCATTAAAAACCTCATAGAGTGCAAAAGGCATACGCAAGTGGGTATTAATGCCATAGTCACTGACCTGAATTTCCACGAGCTTCCGGAGCTTGTGGACTTTGCCGCCGAGCTCGGCGTCGATGGCGTGAGGCTCCAGCCTTGGCACGCCCCGCTTGGGCATCCGGAAACGGAAGACCTGTTAAGTGTGAAAAGGGAGCGTTTGGGGGAGCTGAAAAAGGCATTGGAGGAGGCCTTGCAGAGAGCAAGGCGAAACGGCATTTATATAAACAGTAAAGCTTACATCCGCGGCATAAGTCACTTCTTCGAAGATGCTGAAACGCTCAAGATTGATTGTTTTGCAGGCTTCTTCTCGTGCAACGTGAGTTGGGAGGGCATGGTCTACCCCTGCGCCTTCGTCCCGCCGGTCGGAAGCGTTAAGAACGAGCGCTTTGAAAAAATCTGGCGCTCGGAGAGGTTTAAGGCGGTGAGGGATAATATAAAAAGGGGGAAATGTCCAAAGTGTTGGATGAACTGCTTTATCGAGCCGAGTCTCCGGTGCTCGCTGAAGTATGCGGTGCGGGAACCACTGAAATACGTCAGTGACCTCCGCTATTTCTACCGATCATTGGGGGAGTTTTCGTGAGTGGTGAGCTACTACGGAAACTTCTTGGCTACCGTGGTTGGAAGGTGTGGGGAAGCTATGACATGCACATATGCTTATTTGCGGCGCTCTACTTCCTCCTCCTCGTCGGCGGCGAGCCACTCAAGACCCTGTTCCTCCTCACATCTCTTGGCTTCTACTTCATGTACGGCTTCCTGATAAATGATTTCTTCGACATGCCTTTCGACATCGCCGCCGGGAAGAGGCGAGCAGTCCATGAGCTTTCGAGGGCAGCTTTTGCTTCGATAATCATCCTCGTCGTCGCAGTGAGTGGGCTGCACTTGTTGTATCTGCGAGAATCGTCTTACGCTGCGGTTTATATAGCCGCATACTCTCTCGCGACGTTGTATTCGGCGCCGCCTGCAAGGCTCAAGGAGTGGGGGCTGTGCGGTATCATGGTGAACGGGCTGATTGAGAAGATGCTGCCTGCCCTCACGGTCGTTGCCTTCTTTCACGTTTTCGGCTTGGATGCTTTTATGCTCTTAGCCGCCGCTTTTCTCATGGGCGTCGCTGAGATCGTCGCGCACCAAATATACGATTACGAGCATGACGTGGAGACGGGGTGTCAATCGTTCGTGACTCGTATTGGCAAGGAGCGGGCAGTCGCTCTGTTCCGAAAGTTCATAGCGCCGACCACCTCCGGCGCTCTTTTCGCCCTTAGCGTGCTCATGTGCATACGTGTCCCGCTTGCGGGCGTGGTTGTCGTCTTGACGGCGTTTGTATATGGCTATGTCGCCTTCCTCGTGCGGCGTGGAGAATGGCGGATGGAAGAAAAGGTCTTCCCCTTGCACCTGTCATGCGCCTTCCGGATGGTTAACAACGTGCTGCCCCTGTTTTTAGCATTTGTCCTCTGCTTCAAGGCTCTTGAGAGCGTCATCCTCCTGCCGCTGGTTCTGGGCTCGCAGTATTATGTAGTCGAACACAGGCTCAGATTTCTTAAGGAGCGGGCGCTGTTACACGATGAGATTACAAATGAATGAGGTTTCCTCTGCCATGAGCGTGAGGTGTCGCAATGAGGAGCACGAAGTGAGGGACGTAAAGCGGGAGGACGTCTTAATAGCAAGCACTCTTTTCCTAATCGGGTTTCTAATACGAGGGGTGGGCGTATCAAAAGTCAACATGTACGTGGATGAGTGGTTATATTGGGCGGACATGAATAAGATCTTAGTGAGCGGGTTTGTTCCGAGGGCGGACGTTTTCGATTATTCTCCACCAACAGTTTCATACATCGCCGCCACGGTCACGGTTCTCTTTAATGGGGACCTAAGCACGATCAGGATGATTTCAGTGATTTTTGGGAGCTTGAGCATCCCGTTTATGTATTTTTTGGGGAAGGCGATGTATGATAGACAAGTGGGATTGCTTTCTGGTATTTTCTTGTGCTTCTCAGCATATCACTGCTTGTATAGCAGAGTGTTCATGCTTGATGTCCCGATGCTGTTTTTCATCATCGCCTTTTTATATTTCTTCTGGCTGAGTCAGCGTCCGGACGACACGAAGAGCGGGATTTATGCGTGCGTAGCAGGGGCGATGCTGGGGCTGGCGCTCGACGTGAAGTACCTAGCGCTTTTTTTGCTACCTACAATTTTTGCGTATGTGCTCTGGGTTAACCGTTTCCGCCTCGGCGTCCTGCGGGACAGACGCATACTCCTGATGTTACTTTTTACGTTCCTTTTCTTCTTGCCCCTTCTCGTCTGCTTAATCTACACGGGGGTGGGGTTTCACGGGTTCAAATTCTATGCCGTCGAGAAGTTTGAGACTAAAAGGATAGGACAACGCCCGTGCGAGTTTCCACTTGACGAGTTGCTATATCGGAGTTGGAAGCGGGGGCTGGAGGTGTTTGCATGGGGCTCAGATGTTTTACCGCCCCCTTTGCCTTCAGTCTTTGTGGTTTCCACGACACTTCTTATATTGATAGCACTCTTTTACCATCTGCCTGCGTTCATGAGGGGAGAGAAGGAAAGTAGCTTTTTTGTGATACTAATCGCGGTATTGTCGTTTGCCATTACCGTAAGCGGCAACATGAGCCACTACTTACTGAGCTTGCTCCCTCCCTTTTATGTCATGTTCTCGCATATTATTGTTGAGCGTAAAAAAGAGCTTAGAGTCATAGTTGTCCCACTCGCTGTGGTCGTGCTCTCGCTTTCCATGGTGACCACAGTCACTTCTTATTATTGGGATACTGGTGATTATCACCCATGGGTTAAGGATGCCTTAGAGCACATAAAGAGGGATGCTGTCGCAGACGGCATTGTGGACGAACAAGTAACCATTGGTGTCATGCACTACCTGACCGAATTTGTGGATTACCAGTTATCCCTCAGCGATTTCAATGCGACGGCTGTATACCTTTTCAAGCCTGCGAGCGAGTATTCAGGCGAAGTGGCATCCGTCAACTTGAAAAAATTAAATCAGCTGAAGCCTGATTACATTATCATGGATGAGGTCTTTTATAAGCATTATTTTAGCGACGTTAAAAGAGAAGTGCTCAAGGATTATAGAGTAATTCTTTGTTCGTATGCATACCCACAACATTATATTATTCTGAAAAGGAAAGCCACCGTAGAAGAGTTGGAAGGTATAAAGAAGGAAGACGAAGGCGTGGGCAAGGAAGTGACACTTATGGGCAAGAGAGCACGAATTTCTGAGGACATATTTAAGAGGAGCGTGCCGGCGGTGATGAAAGTTGGGCATGCATACACAGTGCTTGTGCACGTGAAGAATTTAGGGGATGCTACGAACTTCATAGTGGTATTGCATTTTGACAAATTCACAATGTTTGTAAATCAATCGTTTGTATCCTTAATATATATACCTAAAGAATGGCGATTCTCTATTGATGAGAATAGCACATATACCCTCAAGCTCGAAGTAGTTCCATTTAGAAAATATGAGGGGAAACTTCCCATGACCGTCGAGCTTTATGCAGAATGTGAGGATGGCACGTATAAAAAAGTGGATTCATGCACGGATTATGTGTATTTAATTAGGGGCTGACGATGGGCAGGAGAATTTGGGTAGTGGTTGTGGTAGTGATTTGGGTGTTGTTAGTTTTGGATTTCTTGAATTTTTACTGGATCCCGAGAACAAAGGTGGAAAAAAAGCTCTCTGAGGTTCAAGTTGCAGTCCTTTACGAGAGGGTGACGGATGGCACTTATTATTTCAATCGGAGTGTGGACGATGTGGCTCGCATGTTGAAGGATTTGCGTGCGGACTTCGTATTCAGGGGCTGGTGGCGGTGGAATCCGTGCCCCGAGTCCCCGGAAGAGCTACCGGGCTTCTTCACGAAGGCAGAAATAGAAGAATATGCGAGGCGTGGTTATACTTATAAGCAGTTGAGGGATGCGGTGGCGAAGATTAAGGGAGAAGTGCCGGGAGTCATATTTTGCGGAGCGATACCGGCGCAAAGGCTTAACGCCCGAGAGCGAGACCCAATAACTGGTCAGACATTTGATAGAGAGGAGACTTGGAAGATGGCATTGGACCCTGCGAAATGGGGCATCACGAATACCTCCAAAGAGGAGCTTCAAGAAAGGCTTGCACGGGACTTTGAGTGGGTGGACCCCGAAAAGGAGTATGACTGGCGGACTGCGGACGCATATTTCCCAGATATTACGAACGCCAAATTCCAAGAGCTTTTCGTAAATTGGGCAAAGAAACAAATAGATTGTGGTGTTGATGCTATCTGGATTGATTCTCTGTTCAAGCAGGCGTTTGTCCTCAGAAATCTCACCGGCGATTCCCACCACCCAGCAGTCCGGGACACCTGGGACGCCATATGTAAAATCGTGGACGAAATCCATCGTTACGGGCGCTCAAAAGAGAAATACATCTATGTTGGCTCATGGTTTGCATACCCGGCATTCCCGTATTCGCCGCCAGATTTGGATTTTGTCACCATATCCCCGAGCCCGGAGGAAATTGCTAAGAAAGAGCTAGATGTGGAGAAATGGAATCGCATATCTGAGCTTAAAGACAGACCGATGTTCGTATTTATGGATTTTGGGATGGAGACGCTGCCGTTATACGTATTCAGCCAGGACTTAAGCAGGGAGGAGCAGCAGGAGCTGCTTAGGGAGCTTGATACGCTCTTCCGGGAGCAGGGAATGATATTCGTGTATCCGGTTCATGGACTCATTGGAAAGAGCGCCAAAAAGCTCGCTTTCGGAAAATATCCGGTTTATGATGCTCTTGCTCCTGAATTCCAGACGTATGATGCTATCAAGGAACTTGCTACGAGGAAAAAACGGAACATGTAATTGATTGAGCGGAGGGAAGAGGGTGAGGGTCTTAGTGATGGGGTTAGACGGGGCGTGCATGGATTTAATCCGGCGGTGGGGGTCCGAGGGCAGGCTTCCGACATTTCAGGAATTATTGGAAGGAGGGGCGCATGGCGATCTCGAAAGCGTTGTGCCCACGCAGACGATTCCGGCATGGAATTGCCTCGCCACCGGGAAAAATCCGGGGAAAATAGGGTGCTTTGGCTTCTTACAGAAGGCGTATGGGAGCTACGAGTTTCACCTCTCTGCAGCGATGACACGGAAGGAGCGGGATGTTTGGGACATCCTATGCGAGCATGGGAAACGAGTTCTCGTTCTGAATGCGCCGAACGTGCTTTATGCATACGAGGTCAACGGGCGAATGGCTGCTGGTCCTCTCTACGTCTCTGAAGACGTGCTGACGTATCCAAGTGAATTTGCGGAGACGCTGCGGCGGCTCGGCTACGAACAGGATATAAATGATCTACGGGTATTGCTTGCATTAGGTGACCATGAACTATCGAGAAGGTTAAGCGAGATAACAAAAAGGCAGTTCGGGGCGTTCCTTCGCATGCTCGACGACGACTGGGATTTTGGCTTCGTGGTGCTTTCAGAACTCGACAGGGTGCAACATAGATTCTGGGGCAAGGAGGATTTCATCTTGCGGCATTATCAAAACATCGACCGTTGTCTTCATGATTTGTTAAGACGGTTGGATTCGGAAACTACACTCCTAATAGTTTCGGACCACGGATTTGGACCCAATGAGAGAATTTTTCTTGTTAATGAATGGTTAAAAAGACGAGGTTTCCTAACCCCAAAAAGTGAGCCCCTTCTCATGAGAGCTATCGCCCCGTTTCGGCAGCCGCTGTCCAGATTATATTCCTTGCCATTACTCAGACAAATATTATTAAAATTCTCATTGCGCACTGCAGGGACGCAAATAAGCTGGGAAAAGACGAAGGCGTTTAGCTACGGGACGTGGGGTCCAATATACATAAACCTAAAGGGGCGAGAGCCGCAAGGGGTCGTCGAGGCTTCTGAGTATGAGCGGCTGCGTGATGAAATCATAAAGGGACTACAGGAGCTTTCAGTGACGGCGTATAGACGGGAGGAACTGTATAGCGGCGGATATTTGCATCTGGCGCCCGATATCGTCGTCCAAACCGACGATTACGTGCACGGGATTAGTTCAAGAATTGGTTACAGCAAGGACTTCATCAAGGATTCCGGCGGAAACCACCGCAAAGACAACGGAACCTTCATAGCTTGGGGACCTGACATAAAGATGGGCTTTGAGGTTCGTGCGAGGATTTACGACGTGGCGCCGACAATCCTGCACATATTCGGGCTGCCGCTGCCGACGGATATGGACGGGCGGGTGTTGAGGGAGATTTTCGAGGGCGAGCTTGTGACGAGAGAGATAAGATACGAAAAAACTCGTGAAAAGGTGAGAGAGCAGGTAAGGCGATTAAAAAGGATGAAAAGGCTGTAACCATTCACATGAATTTTTTGAAAATCTTTTCTATGGTGTGCGGTTTGATGCCTACGTTTCCCGCTAGTTCAAGAAGTATGGTCATGTCATCCTCGTCAAAGCCCACAACAAGCATGCAGATTCCGCACATCACGTAAAACAGAAATAAGAAGAGTGAAAGCGTCAGGGGCGTGGCGCCGACGTTTCGGAAAAGCAGGAAAAGAACAGACGTAGCAACTGCTGACGTAGCCGCTGGTTTCATGAATTTGGCTGCGAGCGAGTGTATGTGGTGCGTGCGGAGGATTTGCGCTGACACTAGCGCATTTATCGCGCAGACTGCTGAAGTTGAGGCGACGGCGGCACCGACAATGCCGAATTCGGGGATTAAGGCGACGTTGAGAGCGAGGTTCAGGGCGACTCCCACCAGGGTGTAAAGCATATAAAGGCGCGTGCCACCGATGGCGATGAGGGTTGCGCCATTGGGTCCAAGGAGGACATGGAGCAGCATTCCGACGACGAGGATGCGGAGGGCGACATCAGCGGCTGCGTATCCGCTGCCAAAAATCAAGCTCAGCACCGCTCCCGGGAAAAGAAGGACAAACATGGCGGGCGGGAACGTCGCTAGGAAAACCCATTTCGTCAGCACGATGTAATATTGCCTTAATTCCTGAACTCGGTTTTTTGAGAGTAGTTGTGACGCTATCGGCACGTAAATGAACGCCATGGAGTCAAGGAATATCTTCAGAAGCTGCGCCAAGGGGTGTGCCGCATTGTAAAGCCCAGCGTCCTCTGCTGCTCGTAAATACCCAAGCAGCAAAGTGTCCGCCCGCAGAATCGCAATGCCTGCAATGCTTGCTACGAGTAGCGGCAAGGAGAATCGCAGTAGCTCACGTTTTACACTGCTTGCACGCCCCTCACGCTCGCCCGCCCAAACGCCACGCCGCTCTCGAACCAAGACACGCAATTTCCGCACGGCATACGCTGAGAACGCAAGCGCCGCCAAGACAATTGCTAATAAATAAGCGGCAACCATCCAGAAAAGCCCGAGTGCGGCAGCTGCGGCGACCAGCGAAACCTTCAGCATGCTCATCAGGAAGTCCCTGAAATAGAAGCGCTCCTCAACCCTGTCGAAGCCTCTGAAAAATGCAACAAGCATCTCAACCATAACTGCGAACGGGACTGCGGTTGCGAACATTCTGAGAATTGCCGGCGGGGAGTGGAGCGCTTCCGCCAGTGGTTTGGCGAAGAGGAAGAAAAAAAGGGAGCAAAGAACGCTTGCGGTGAGCGTAAGCTGCAAAGATGCGAGAATGATGCTGCCCTCACGTCTTTCGCCACGCCCTCTGGAGAATGCAATGAATCTCGGCGCGCCCTCGTGCAGCCCGAGGCATGCGGCAATAGTAAAAATGTTCAGGAGAGCGAGAGAGATGCTGAACGCCCCGTATTCAGCCTGCGAGGCATTCCTCGCTATTAGGACTCTTGCGACAAAGTCGAAGGCGGTGAAGAGCAGGGCACCGACGAGTGCGATTGCCGTGCCTCGTGCCGCTAGCCTCAACACATTCTCAGCGGCGTCCTCCCCTCCGTTAGCGTCTTGCATCTCCTCACCAACTTTAACTTGTTCGCAAAAATATTGAGCTGGGGTGATCGGGGTATAGCTCGCCGCTAGCGCGCGGGCTACTCAGGGGGAAGAGCATGAAGGCTTTTGACATCTTGTATTGGTGGATTTACAACAACACGCCGCACGGTGCGAAGGATGAGGCGCTGGGCTACCTCCGTTACTACTGGGAGGGTTTCCGCAGAAGGCTGCAGCGAGGTGGCAGTAGGCAGCAAGGCGAGAGCGCCGTTAGTCTTGAAAGAGTGGAAGCGGCGATTGAGAGAGGAGTAAAATGGTTAGAGAGCATCCAAAGGAAAGATGGCTCTTGGGGGAGGCTTTGGGAAGTCTGGAACACTGCGAACGCTGCCTTGGCGCTCACAACAGTCGGCGTTGAGTCTGAGGCATTGGAACGGGCGGTTCGATTCTTACTGGAAAGTCAGCTTGAGAGCGGCGGCTTCTTCTACGAGAACTTCCCAGCGTCTCGTGCTGACATAAAGGAACGGAAGGACTTATATTGCATCGAGACGTCGCCTGTGGCGCTGATGGCGCTCTACAAGTATGAGGGGAGAATAACGCCAGAGATTCAAAGAGGGCATAACTTTCTAGTTCAAAAACAACAGGCGTGCGGCGGCTGGGAACTTCCCTATTTAGGAGACCCGGAAATTGTGAACATCAAGCTCAATTACTTCCCCTCGGTTACAGGATATGCCCTCAGAGCCTTACTCACAGGAAACCCGCCAGAGTCCGTGTTGGAAAGGGGTTTGGAATTTTTAGAGCGAACGCAACGCAAGGACGGGAGCTGGGGGCGTTCTCGCTGCTTCTACAACACAGAGGCTTACGCTATCAGGAACGTCGTCGGCGTTGCCACCATGCTGGAAAAACAAGAACTACTCACAGAAATGAAGCAAAAGGCGAAGGAGCTCTCGGAAAGGGCGCTTTCGTATGCTTTGAGGCGACAGAACGCCGACGGCAGTTGGTCTGCGATAAGTATAGCGACGAAGGAGCTGGCGACCGCCCTCTACCTGCAGAGTCTGCTTGAGGCGGGTGTTGGCGGCTCTGCAGTCCTCAAAGCGGTGAATTGGTTACTTAGGAGGCAGCAGGAGGGGGGCTATTGGAGTGGCGGCTACTACGGGCGCTTAGTTCATCCGAGTTTGGGGTATATAGATGAAGTAAATAACGACGTGTTCACGACTTCGGAGGTCTTAGTCGCTTTAAGCGGGTTTAAAAGCAATTACGGCGGTGGAAACGTGTAGTGTGGGTGGTTAGTGAGGCTTACGAAACTAAAGCTTAAGGCATAAAAGTGATGCGAGCAAATTTCAGAGGATGAAGCTTGTGGATGAGATAGAGCGGCTGAAGGCTAAGAAAAATGCGGTGATCTTGGCGCACAATTATCAGCGTGCGGAGGTTCAGGACGTTGCGGATTTCGTCGGCGATTCGTTGGAGCTTGCACGGCGAGCGGCGGAGACGGACGCGGACGTCATCGTGTTTTGCGGCGTCGACTTCAT